>JAITEY010000003.1 GCA_031281815.1 Desulfovibrio sp.
AGTACCCCCGAAAGAGTGGGTTGTCTATGGATTTTTCCAGCCGAACCCGGACAAGCCGTTTCGATAAATCCCTTGCCAGGAAGCACTTTCCGGCTTGCCGGGGACTCGGCTGAATTGAAATCTGGCGGAGAGACAGGGATTTGAACCCTGGATGGAGGTTTAAGCCCCCATACTCGCTTAGCAGGCGAGCTCCTTCGGCCTCTCGGACATCTCTCCCTTTTTGCGGCGCGCAGGCGCGGAGGACGGAAACCTTTCCGCTTTGCCTTCGCAACGCTCTCAGGCAGGTATATTTTATAGGGCAAAGGTCTGTCAAGCCCGTTGTCCCGGCGTTGTCCCGGCGTCAGGGACAGCATCCCCTCCGGCGGGATCCAGGGAAACGCTGCTCCCTCCTCACCCCATTATAGGCCAAGGCCGCACAGCGGCCTCGGCCCGAAGGGCCGGAGCGAGCCGGGACCGCGCTCCCGGCGAAGCGATGCGATCCTGTCAGTCAGGCTTTCCGGATCTCGCACAGGCCTTCTTTATACGGCGGGAAGCCGCTAATCGGGTCGAAGTCTCTGGAGACCAGAAGGTTGCAGTCGGCCTGCGACCAGCCATGAATCATATCCACGCAGCCGGGCAGCACGATATTGGTAAGGCGCGCCTTCATCTTTATTTCCTTGCCCATGGGCGAGGTCAGCAGCACCCAGTCGCCGTGCTTTATGCCTCTGGCCGCGGCGTCCTTGGGGTTCATGCGCACCAGCGGGTCCGGCTGGAGCTGGCGCAGCCAGGGCGTGCCGCGCCCCTTGCTGTGCGTGTAGAAGGGCTCGCGCGAGCCGGAGTTGAACAGCAGGGTGTACTTTTCGCGCAGCTCCGGCGTGTTCACCGGGCTGTACACCGGCTCCTTGTAGACGGGGAGCGGATCAAAACCGCGCTCGCGCAGGAACTCCGAGACAAACTCGATCTTGCCCGTTTTCGTGGTGAAGCCGGGTTTGCCGTCCGGGCGGAGCAGGCCCAGTTCCCACTTCTTGAACTTGGGGCTGCCTTTCATCGGTATGCTCACCGGCCCGGGGCTGGCCGCGCGCAGGTCATCGTAGCTTATGCCGGCGTGCAGGGTGCGCACCACCTCGCGCATGCATTTTTCTTCCGCCTCTTCGCCCCCGCCGTAGAAGTACTCGCCCAGGCCCAGAGCGGTGCCGATGTCGCAGCAGATGCGCCAGTCGCTGCGCGCTTCGCCCAAAGGCTTTACGATGGGCTCGCGCAGGAAGATGTTGCGCCCGTAGACGGTGAGCGGCGCGGAGCGCTCAAAGCTCACCGCGGCCGGGAGGAGCATGTCCATGTAGTCGTGGGTCCAGGGGTTTTCGTGGAAGTCGGCCGCCGCCACGAATTCCATATCCTGAAAGGCCTTTTTGTATTCGTGGGCCTGCGGCCACATCATGGTATTCACGCCCAGGGTCAGGGCGGCGCGGATCTTCCCGTCGCGCACGTATTCCGGCAGCATGTTCATCTGGACGGTGCCCTGCTCGTCCAGGTCGGCCCAGACCGGGAAGTATTCCTGGTCCGCCCTGAGATGCCGGATTTTCGGAAGAAGCTCCGGGGAACGGGCGAACTCGTAGGTGCCTTCCCAGAGGTCGATGGGCAGGGGTTCGTTGATGATGGCGTGGCCGCCGGGCACGTCCAGGCTGCCGGTAAGCGGCACCAGCATCATCATGGCCCGGTAGTTGTTCACGCCGTTGGAGTGGTGGCCGAAGGCCGGGGCGGTTTTCATGATAATCGGCCCGCCCGGCACCATGGAGGCGGCCTTTTCCAGGCGATCCACCGGCACGCCGGTGATTTCGGCGGTTTTTTCCGGTGTGAACCGCTGCACGTATTCCCTGTATTCATCCCAGCCGTGCACCCATTTTTCGACCATTTCCCTGTCGTAGTTGCCGTCGCGGATGAGCATGTGGGCCAGGCCCAGGGCCATGGCCCCGTCCGTGCCGGGGCGCAGCTGCAGGTGTATGTCCGCGAAGGAGTGCACCGTGGGGGTGACGCGCGGGTCCACCACCACGAACTTTACGCCGCGCTTTTTCAGGTTGCGCATGCGGTCGAAGCTGAAGGGCATGGCCCAGGCCGGGTTGTTGCCCCAGATGAAGCAGCAGTTGGTATCCGGCGTGGGCGCGATGCCCGGCGTGGTGATGGAGGAAGCGGTGTACCATTCCTTGCCGTAGAGCAGCTTGGAGCTGACTTCGTTGGCCGTGTAGCAGACGGAGCTTTCCGTACCGGTGTTCGGCGAGCCGAAGGTAAAGGACAGGCGCTGCAGGATGGTGCGCGGCTCCTTGGGGTCGCCGGCCATGAACAGCACCTTGTCCGCGCCGTATTTTTCCTTCACGCCGTTGAACTTTTCGGCAATGGTCCGGAGCGCTTCATCCCAGGTTATGCGCTGCCACTTGGAAGGCTCGCCCTTGGGGTTGGTGCGCTTTACCGGGTAAAGCAGCCGGTGCGGCTCGTAAATTTCCTGCAGGGAGGAGAGGCCCTTGGCGCAGAGCAGGTTGTTCAGGTAGCCCTCGCGCTTTTCAATGCGGAAGATCTTTCCTTCCTTGATAATGGCCTTGATGCCGCACTTGGGCACATGGTTGCACATGACGCAGTGCGAGTATTTGACTTCTTCCGGCGCGCCGGAAGCGGCCAGGGCCTCTGCGTCGGGGTGCACGAAAAAGCCGGTGCCGGCCGCGGCGCCGGCGGCCGTTACCATTTTTAAAAAGCTTCTTCTGCTTACTGCGGTTGACATGCTTGCTCCTCCTTGTCTTTTTCAGCCTCGGCGGCTTCAACTTCCGCTACCCAGAGCGGGTGGTGGCTCTTGGCGAAACTCATGGGCACCCAGCCGGTGAGCATGCCGCTGATGCTGGCCTTGGAGCCGGGATGCAAAAGCCCGAGGTAGGCGTGGGCGATGACCACGGCCCCCAGGCAGAGTCCGCAGAAGCTGTGAATGGCCGTGGCCCAGCCGATTACCTCCGGGGAGGCCGAATCCAGGTATAAAATTCCGCCGGTGACCAGCATCACGAAGAAGGCGGCAATCTGCAGCAGGGAGTTGATTTTTTCGCCGCCGTTATAGCGGCCCTGCGGCGGGGTCTGGGCGTGGCCGGTGAAAAACTCCTTGGGAAAAGCCAGCACGAAGCCGAGATCGTTTTTGCCGAAGCTGAAAGTGTCTTTGAGCCAGCGGGCGGCGTTTTTGCCGGAAAAAAGCAGCAGGAGGACAGGCCCGGCCAGAAAGGCGATGCCCAGCCCCTTGTGAATCTGCACGAAGCTCTTGAGCAGGTCGTGGCCAATCAGCTTGCCGAAGCTTTGAAAGGCGATGGCGCAGCCGGTGAAGAGCAGCAGCAGAAAGACTATGGCGTGCACGCCGTGCGCCAGACGGGAACCCCAGCTGAAACGCATGATGCTTTTGCCGTCCGCGGAGATTTGCCTGTTACTCATTTTCCTTACCTCCTGTTCTTGAAGCGATCAGGCTGCCGAGCACGGCCGCCGCGGAGGCGCCCAGGACCACTTTGCCCAGGGTGGTGCCCGCGGATTTGGCCGTTACAAAGGCGGGCGCCTCATAGGCCGCCGGCAGGAATCCCGGATCCATCCCGGCAGGCAGCACATAGTAAAGGCTGGTGCCGGGCACCTGCATGGCGTTGTTATCCTTGATGTATTTGGAGATGACGCTTTCCGGGTCGTTCACGTCGCCGAAGACGCGGCACTGTCCGGGGCAGTGCACGGTACAGGCCGGGGCATCGCCGGCGGCCACGCGCCCGGAGCAGAACACGCACTTTTCCGCCACATAGCGGCGCTTGGAGCTTTCCTCCTCATAAGGCTGCACATGGCCGGGCCAGTTGATTTCCTGGTCCCGGATCAGGTGGCGCTGGCCGTAGGGGCAGGCGCTTACACAGTAGCCGCAGCCGATGCACTTGTCGTAGTCCACCAGCACCATGCCGTTCTCCGCCTTGTAGGTGGCCCCGGTGGGGCAGACCGCGCGGCAGGCCGGGTCGTCGCAGTGCATGCACATGGTCAGGACAAAGCGCTGGTGCGCATCGGGGTACTCCCCCCATTCCACGGGCTTCACGCCGTTGTAATTGACGCCCTGCCTGGTGCCGTAAGTCATTTTGCAGGCGACTATGCAGGCGTAGCAGCCGATACATCGGTCCAGATCCAGAACCATGCCGTATTTTGCGCTCATCTGTCTCTCCTCCTGAGCTTGGGTTGCTGAATTCATATTTTAGCAGTAAATAACTTGTAGATTATTATACAAGGACCAGACGCGGGATTTGGATAGGAACCA
Organism: Desulfovibrio sp.; assembly: GCA_031281815.1. Classification (GTDB taxonomy): domain Bacteria; phylum Desulfobacterota; class Desulfovibrionia; order Desulfovibrionales; family Desulfovibrionaceae; genus Frigididesulfovibrio. The sequence goes on from JAITEY010000003.1 coordinate 4,277, forward strand.
GGATATCTGGGAAGGAGAGCTTCATGTTTTTTTCCTGGATTCCCAAGCGCGAATCAGACGAGCCGCTGTACAAACAGCTGGCCGGGCATATTGCCGAGATGATCGGCGCGGGCTATTTCGCGAACGGCGACAGGCTCCCCAGCCAGCGGGTCATGGCGGAGCGCTTCGGCCTGGGGCGGAACACGGTGATCCGCGCGCTGGAGGAACTGGCCAAAACCGGCATCCTCTCGGCCAGCCAGAAATCCGGGGTCTACGTCATCAGCCGCTCGGCCGAGACCGCGCCGGACTGGGACGCCTACTTCCGGCGGGCCAACTACCGCCCCGGCGTGGATGATTACCGTATGTGGCGGGACAAGGGCGACCTGAGGGATTTGGTCCTCTCCCGCGAGTTCAACATGCTGGCCTATTTTAAAGACGCCATCGCCGCGGCGGTCGAGCGCACCGGCGACAGCACGACGCTGGACGCCCACGGGCTGCCTCGCCTGCGCGAAGCCATCGTGCGGCACATGAAGACAAGCTGCTCTCTGGACACCACAGTGGATAACGTGATTATCTGCCCCGGCCTGGACCAGAGCATCTACACCCTGTGCGCGGCGCTCATGCCCAGCGGGGGGAGTCTGGCGCACGAGCGGGCCACGCTGATCAACACCGTGTCGAACATCCACTCCCTGAGGCTGAACATGCTGCCCGTGGGGCAGGACCGCTTCGGCATCATCCCGGAAGAGCTGGATAAAACCCTGAGCAGGCGCAGCCACGCCGTGCTGTTCACGGACCCCATCGCCCACTCGCCCACCGGCATAACCACCAGCAGGCGCCGGCAGCGCGATTTGATGAAGATCATCAACAAGTACCGCATCCCGGTTATCGAAAACGGCCACAAGCGGGATCTCTGGTGCGGCAGGCCGTTCCCCCCGCCCATGAAGTCCCTGCCCGGAAGCGAGAACATCATCTACCTGGGCTCGCTCCTCAAGGCCTCCATGCGCCTGGGCGTAAGCTGGGTGGTGGCCGACCGGCCCTTCGTGGAACAGCTCGGCAACGTGCTCATGCAGTTCAGCACCGTTCCCAGCGGGCTCGCCCAGGTGCTCATGGACGAAATG
>JAITEY010000059.1 GCA_031281815.1 Desulfovibrio sp.
GGAACCCTGATGAATACTTGCTTCGCAAAGTGTGTATTCGCTAATAATTAGCGTATACATGACCCGCAAACCCGCATGAATACTCGTCTACGCTAAAAATTTGCGGAATTTAGGTTACAGTGTTTCAATGTTCGGCCGAGGGTTCGGGGCGGCGCGCCGTGTTGCCCGGCAGGTCAGCCGGCGGCGGGCAGCAGGCTGCGGGCCAGGCGCACTGCTTCGACGGCGTCGCCGGAATAGTAGGCGCCGATGGACCCGGCGAAATCCTCGGTCACGACGGCTCCGCCCACCATGACTTTCTGTTTGAGTCCTTTTGCCTTGATCAGGTCGACGGTGTCGCGCATCCGCACCATGGTGGTGGTCATGAGGGCGGACAGCCCTATCAGCGGGGCTCCGCGCGCTTCAGCCGTCTCCACTATATGCGCGGCGCTGACGTCCTTGCCCAGGTCCACCACCTCAAAGCCGTGGTTCCCCAGCATAAGGGCGACGATATTTTTCCCTATGTCGTGAATATCGCCCTCGACGGTAGCGAGTACGATAACCGGCCGTTCTTCCGTCCGCGCGTCGTTTTCCAGCAGCGGCCGAAGTACGGCGAACGCCGCCTGCATGGTTTCGGCGGAACGTATGAGCTGGGGCAGGAAATATTCCTTGCGTTCGTACTTGCGCCCGACTTCATTGATGGCGGGAATGAGCCGTTCCCGCACTATGGCGAAAGGGTCTTCGCCGGCGTCGAGGGCGGCGCGCGTAAGGGTTTCGGCTGTTTCGCGGCGGCCGGCGATGACGGCGTCTTCAAGGGAGGCGGGCGCGCCGCGCGTTCCCCGGTCGGGCGTGTCGCGGGGAGTCCGTGCGGTGGGGGCGTCTTGCCGGCCGGCGTAGCGCCCTATGAAGGTTTCCGCGCCGGCGTCGTGGCCCAGAAGCAGGTTGCCGGCGGCAACGGCGTCCGCGACGGCGGCGTCCGCGGGATTGGCGATGCAGGCGTTCAAGCCCGCGCCGACGCACAACGAAAGAAAGGTCGCGTTGAGCAGTTCGCGGGCCGGCAGACCGAAGGATATGTTGGACAGACCGCACAGCACCGGGAGATGCAACTGTTCGGCGCAATGGGTGATAAAGGCCAGGCATTCTCTGCCGGCTTCCGGGTTTGACGAGGCGGCGAGCACGAGGGCGTCCACGACGGCAAGCCTGCGCGGCACGCCGAGGCTGTCCATGCGTTCCAGCAAATCTTCCAGGACAGCTATACGCTCCGCGGCTTTTACCGGCAGTTTGCCTCCGCGCAGGGGCAGCAGGATGAAGGGCGCTCCGAAATCCCTGCACAGGGGACCCATGCGTTCCATGCGTCCTTCTTCCCCGCTGATGGAATTGACCAGGGCGGACGCGGGGTATTCCTCCAGGGCTTTTTCCACGGCGTCCATGTTGGAGGAATCCAGGGACAGGGGCAGGGCGACGCGCGCGTGCAGGCGCGATACGAGGGCGGGCAGGCAGAGGACTTCGTCCGCCATGGGGGCGCCCACGTTGACGTCCAGGATTGCGGCCCCGTCCTGTGCCTGTTCGTCGGCAAGGCGCAGGGCGGTCGTGAATTCCCCGGCTCTGAGTTCGGCCGCAAGCTGTTTTTTCCCTGTGGGATTGATGCGCTCGCCGATGATGCGCAGGGGCAGACCCGCCCCGATGCGGACTATGCCGGAGCGGGAGGTAAGGGCTATGCCGCTCTGTTCGGGGCGGGGACCGGGGGCCGGGAGACCGGCAAGGGCCTTTTTCAGGACGGCGATATGCGCCGGGGTAGTGCCGCAGCATCCCCCGAGACATTGCACGCCGCCGCTGTGTTCCGGCTGCGCGAACTCCGCTGTAAGTTGCGCGAATTCTTCCGGCCCCAAGGGGAAAACCGTCTCTCCGTCGCGCAGCAGCGGCAGTCCGGCGTTGGGCTGGATCAGCACGGGCGCGGGCGAGAACCGGAGAAGGTCCAGGGCGGCATCGCGCATTTCCCGCGGTCCTGCGCTGCAGTTCACCGCGATGACGTCCGCGTCGAGATTGGCAAGGGTGGCGGCGCAGACCTCCACGGACGACCCGGTCAGCGAGCGTCCGGATTCGTAAGTCATGGAAAGCGCCAAGGGCGGCGACCCTTCGCGGCGCGCGGCAACGGCGACGGCCCTGATCTCGGCCAGGTCGAAATGCGTTTCCGCAATGAGCAGGTCGACGCCGCCTTTCAGAAGTCCGCGGATTTGTTCCCTGAAGGCATCGACCATCTCTGTAAAGGACAACTCGCCGAGCGGCTTGAGAAATTTGCCGGTCGGCCCGATGCTGCCGGCGATAAAGACGCGCCGCTCCGTGCCGCTCTCGGCAACGGCCCTGCGCGCTTCCTCCGCCATGCGCCGGTTGAAATCCTCGACGCGCAGCGATGCGGGAAGTTTGTACCGGGAACCGCCGAAGGTATTTGTCGTCAGTACGTCCGCTCCCGCCCGCACGTAGTCCGCATGGACGGAACGCAGGATGTCGGGCCGTTCCATGCAGAATTCCTCGGGATTGCTCCCCGGCGCAAGCCCCCTTGTCTGCAGCATCGTGCCCATGGCGCCGTCGAAAACAATGCGCCTGCCCGATGCAAGCGCGCTCCGAAAATCGCTCACTGCGAAACTCCCGTGCGGAAACCATGTATTCTGCGTATGCCGCGCCCGGCACCGCCTTGGAGATGTCCTACTGAAAAATATTGAAAAGAACAAATAAAAATTCTATAGTCCGTCGTATCGGTTGCCGAGGGAATTTGGGGGAAGACCTCCCCTTCAAGAGAATACATCGGCATTTCCCCGGAGCGCTCCGGACAAAGCCCGGATGCGTCGTTATGTGAAGCGCGCGCTACGACAATGTCCGCACAGCAGAAACAGGCCGGCGAATCCGGCACACGCGCCGGACGCGGCGCCGGCCCGGAGACGTCCGAAGCGGCGGCCGCCGCGTCTGTCGTTGCGCCCGGAACCGAACAGCCCGACTCCGGAGCGGAACAGACCGACCTTGAGGTTGAACTGCTTGCGCAGGAAGACGATGACTGTGCTCCCGACGCGGATGCGGCCTGTGACGATATTGCGGATCTGGCGGAGGAGATTGCCGAGGATGCCTATTCCGGGCCGGATGACGAGTTTGCCGCCTCTCCGCTCCCTCTGCCGGCGTCCGGCACGGATGCTTTGGCGCCTTTTCTGCACAGGCCTCCGGAGAAGCCCCGCGACAGCTTCCAGACCTATCTGCGCGAGATCAACAAGTTCCCGCTGCTCAAGCCGGAAGAAGAGAGCGAACTCGCCCGCCGGGTACGCGACACCGGCGACGCGGACGCGGCCTTTCGGCTCATTGCCTCGCATCTGCGCCTTGTGGTGCGCATTGCCATGGATTTTCAGCGGCGCTGGATGCAGAATGTCCTGGATCTGGTGCAGGAGGGCAATGTAGGGCTGGTGCGCGCCGTCAGCAAATTCGACCCCGACAAGGGCATCAAATTTTCCGATTATGCGGCGTTCTGGATCAAGGCGTACATTTTGAAATTTATTATGGACAACTGGCGCATGGTCAAGATAGGCACGACCCAGACCCAGCGCAAGCTGTTCTACAACCTGAACAAGGAACGCCGCCTGCTTACGGCGCAGGGCTTTGATCCGGATTCGGCCGTCCTTGCCGAACGTCTGAACGTGTCCGAGGACCAAGTGATTGAGATGGAGCAACGCCTGGACGCCTCGGATATGTCGCTTGATGCTCCCGTCACCGGGGAGCATGCGGGCGGGGCGGCGCGCGTGGACTACCTGCCCGCCCTGGGTCCGGGTATTGAAGCGACGCTTGCGGACGCGGAAATAGCCGATCTCGTGCGCGAACGGATTGCCTCGTTGAAGCCTCGGTTGAACGACAAGGAATTGTACATACTAGAAAAGCGTTTGCTGGCGGATGAGCCGGTCACCCTGCGGGAAATCGGCGACTTCTATGCGGTAACGCGCGAGCGGGTGCGTCAGATCGAGGCCCGTCTGCTGCAAAAGATACGCGATCACCTGTTCAACAACATTAAAGATTTTTCCCGTGACTGGATAGAACACTGATGTCTGTACTCGTATCTCCTCCCCTGTTTCCGTCCGGCAAAACAGTGTTGCGGGGCGCGCTGCTTTGCTGCTTTTTCCTCTTTGCCGCTCCGACCGCGCCGGACGCCGCGACGGTTCCCGCCGAGTCCGCAGCCGGTACGGCCGCGCCGGTTGCCGTCGACTCTGCCGATGCCGCGGCCGCCCCGGACAGGCCGGAAGGCGGCGGGCCCGACTGGCCGCCGCCGCGTTTTCAGCATCCGGAATCGCAGCATTTGTATTACTACCTTCTTCTTTCCCAAGGATTGCACGACAACGCGCGGGACGTCGTGTTCGCCGCTCTGCGCGGGCTGCTCGCGCTGGACCCCGCGTTGCCGGTTTTTCAGGACGGCGTGACCATCCTGCTGTCGCGCGAGGAATATGACGAGGCTGAAAAAATCGCCGCGGAAGCGTTGCGGAGTTTTCCCGATGACCCTCTGCTGGCCATGCTGTCGGCGGGGGTCCACAGCGCTCGCGGCCGGGCGGACGCGGCGCAGGCCCTGCTTGAGGAATTCCTCGCAAAACACCCGGATGCGCGGGAGGTCAGGGAAGAGCTGATCCGCCTGTACATCAAGGACGACAAGCACGACAAGGTCAAAGAACTCCTGCCCGACTTGCCCTCCGCCGACAATTCTCCTGAGGCCGAACTGTTTCGGGTGGGGGTGCTTTCGACGGTCGGCCGCACTGCCGAGGCCAAGGCGCTGTTGCGCGAACTTCTGGAAAAAAAGCCGATGTTCGTCGAAGCGTGGATGGAACTGGCCTACCTGGCCGATCGCGACAAGGACATCGCCGAGGCCGAGCGGGCGTACCGCAAGGTACTGGAGTTTATGCCGGACAACCGGGAGGTGCTGTTGCGCCTTATCGGTCTGCTGATTCAGGCAAAAAAGCCGGACGAAGCTCTCGACACGCTGGCAAAGGCGGAGGCCGACGCCCGCCTGTTCCTGCAGGCGGCGGTACGCCTGGCCGATGTAGCCGCATACAACGAGGCGGAAAATCTGGTGAAAGAGGCCGAACGCCGCGGCGCTTCACCGGACGAGGCGGCGCTTGTTTTGTCCATGATCCGGCAGGGAAGCGTCAAAAGTCCGAAAGCCGGTCTGCAGCCGCTTGCGCGCATCAAGCGGGACAGCCCGCTGTACCCGGCGGCTTTGGAGCAGAAGGCGCGCATTTACCTTGCGGCCGGGGAGGCGGAAGCAGCGCGCGCCGCAGCGCATGAGGGCCGCACGCTTTTTCCGGACCGCAGGGAACTGTGGGGTATGGAGGCCTTTGCTCTGGCCCGGCAAAAGAAAATCACCGGAGCGGAGGAGGTGCTCAAAGAAGCGCTGAAGCGGCATCCGGACGATGAAGACCTGCTTTTTTCCCTAGGCAACATTCAGGACGAGGCCGGCAAGAAGGAAGCCGCCCTGAGCGCCATGGAAAAGATTCTGGCCGTCAACCCCGAAAATTACCAGGCTCTCAATTATGTGGGCTATACCCTGGCCGACAGGAATACGGATCTGGACAGAGCGCTGGCGCTGATTACCCGCGCCTTGGAGCAGAACCCCGAGGCCGACTACATAGTGGACTCCTTGGCGTGGGTGCAGTATCGTCTCGGCCGCTATGAGGAGGCTTGGGCAAGCATAAAGCGTTGCGTCGGCCTCGGCGGCGACGATGCCGTCATCTGGGAGCACTACGGCGACATTGCCCTTGCCGTCGGCAGAAAAGACGAAGCGGCGCACGGCTACAGACAGGCCGTGCAACGCGACGCGGCCGACAAAAAAGCGTTGCGCCGGAAGCTGAACGCGTTGGGCAAACGCTGATTTCCGCGGAAACCGGCAAACAGCTGCCGCAAGGCCGATACGCCGCCGCAGGCTGCGTGAGGCAGGGCGCAACCCCGCTTGCGCCGCGGTTGATTCTGCACCATAGTGTAATGCATATGCCGGCAGGCCGAACAAACGAGGCGAAGCGATGCAGGAATTGCGGTACGATTTGTTCCTATTTGCCTTTTCTTACGGTGGTATAGTCGCCTGTATCATAGTTTATGGCATTATGCGCTATCTTTTGATACTTAAAAACCGGTCGGCTGCCGAGGCGTTGCGGACGTTCAAAGAAGAAGTCACAGGTGCTTTTGTAAAAAAGACAGCTCAGATAGTGTTATGCTTGGCTTCACTGTTGGCATCGGCCTATGTTTCGCAGAATTTGAGCAGATTTATAACTGTAACATTAGGTTTGGGCATGATGTTTTATCTTCTTTTGCACAGGCGAAAGTCCGACAGCGGATAAGCCTTGCCGGACATATCGAATTTGCCGGAATTGCCGTGGATTTTCGGAATTGTCGCCGTGAAGCGGCGGCAGACCATAGGGGTAATTGAGAAGGACATGCGCGGGATTGTTTGACGGACGGGTGCCGGCCGAGTTCTCCGGCCTGCCCGGGCGTTGCAAAAATTGCCGTCCGCGGCGTTTGAAAAATAGCTTGCGTAGTCGAGGAACTTCGGCTAGAAGTCCACAACACGCTGTGCCGGGGTAGCTCAGTTGGTAGAGCAGCGGACTGAAAATCCGCGTGTGGGCAGTTCAATTCTGTCCCCCGGCACCAGGAAACACAAGGGTTCGGACGAATCGTCCAGCCCTTTTTTACTGTACCTAAACTGTACCTGTGTCGGGGGCTGTGCCGGCTCTTCCATTGGCGGCAAAAGTGCCGCCGCTCTCTGCTGGCTCCCGGCTGTGACGTGCGCATAAAACGTCCCGGTTGTGTGAGGGTTGCTGTGTCCAAGCTGCGCGGAGACGGCGGCAAGGTCAGCGCCGGCCGCAAGCATCTCCGATGCCGAAACATGGCGGATGTGATACATAGGGAAATGGGGCAGACCGGCAGCGCGTACCGTGGTCGCCCAGTCCCACCTATAGTCGAGTACCCGCTTGCCTTTCCTGTGGCAAACATATTCAATGCCGGCTTCGTAATCCGCTGCGTAACGGTCGAACGCTTCCATCATATAGGACTGCGGGGGGAAC
>JAITEY010000140.1 GCA_031281815.1 Desulfovibrio sp.
AGCGGGCTGAGATAAACGCCGCCGGGCGTTGCCCCGAACAGCCGGGAGAGGCCGGCGGAGAAGGGGAACCGGCAGGCGGGAAAGCCCGCGAAGGGCTCAGGACCGCCGGGCGGGACGACGAGTCGCGGGCGTTCCGGCTTGCCCTGCCCGGCGTACTTATGACCACGGGCATTTTTTTCCTGACCTACCTCATACGCGTGATTTTCGGCCCCCTGTTGCCCGAATTTGAGCGGGAATTCGGCATCAGCCACGCGGCGTCGACCCGCCTGCTCATGTATATTTCCGCAGGCTACTCTTTGGCGGTGTTTTTGTCCTGCTTCCTTGCCTCACGTGTCGCCCCGCGCCGTTTAGCGGCGGTCTCCGCCATACTCGGGGGCGTGACCCTGACCGGCATTGCGGCGACGACGAATCCCGCGCTGCTGCCCTTCATGTTTTTGCTGCTGGGCATGGTGACCGGCCCTTATCTCAACGCCGGGTTCAGCATTCTGCGCAGTCTCGGCCCCGAGGCGCTGTGGGGAAGGTTCATCGCCGCGCACGAGTGCGCACCCAACGCGGGACTGTTGCTCGCCCCGCTCATCGCCGGCGCGGGGAGCGCGCTGCTCGGCCGGCAAGGCACGCTGTATTGCCTCGGGGCGCTGTGCATCGCGGCGGGAGCGCTGTTTGCCTGCCGCTGCCGGGGAGGAGTCCGGACCGATCCCCCTGTTTCTCTTGCGGGTTTCGGGCAGGCCTTGCGTGAACCGGGGCTGCGCTTTTTCGTATTGGCCCTCGGCCTTGCCATTTCCGCACATTTCGGCATCTACAGCGTGCTGACCCTGTACATGGAAGACGATCTCGGCATCCCGACGGAGCAGGCCGCGCTTCTACTCTCCACGTCGCGCATTGCCGCGCCTTTTGCAGCCTATGCCGCAGGCCGGTTCTGCTCGCGCATGGGTACCCGCGCAACCATGCTTTTCGCGTTTTCCCTGATGGCCGCGGCCGTTGCCTGCATGGCGCTGCCTTCCTTCCCGGCCTTTATCGTCGGCCTCTATGTCCATCCCCTGTGCGCCGCCCTTGCCATACCCACGGCGTTTACGCATCTCGCCTACGCTTTCCCCAAAGATATGCCGCTGTATATGGCAATCGGCGTACCGATAGGTTCCTATATCGGCCTGGGCGTCACCCCGATGCTTCTGGGGCTGTGGGGCGATTATGTCGGTTTCAGGGCCGGTTTTCTCATGACGGCCTGTCTGATGTCGGCCTTCCTGCCGGTCATCCTGCTGACGGGCCGGCCCGGCGGACAACCGAATGAAAATTGACAATATATTGCAATAATTGATATTCACACAATTGTGCCGGAAAATATTACCATGTAATTTCAGTAAGAAGGGATTTTTGGTGAAACTGCTCCATACCTCCGACTGGCATTTGGGCCGAAGCCTGTACGGCCGCCGGCGTTACGACGAGTTCGCGCGCTTTCTGGACTGGCTGGCGGAAACGCTGCTGGACCGGCAAGCGGACGCGTTGCTCGTCGCGGGCGATGTCTTCGATTCCGGCACGCCCGGCACCCGCGCCCAGGAGCTGTACTACCGTTTTCTGGTCCGCGCGGCCGCTGTCTGCCGGCATGCGGTCATCATCGCCGGCAATCACGATTCGCCGAATTTTCTCAATGCCCCCAAGGAACTGCTGAAAACCGTCAACGTACACGTGGTCGGCCGGGCCTGCGACAATCCCGCCGATGAGGTGCTGACGCTCCGCGACGCGCGGGGCAGGCCGGAACTGCTCGTCTGCGCCGTTCCTTATCTGCATGACCGGGACGTGCGCAGCGCCGAACCCGGCGAAAGCCCTGAAGACAAGGAAAAAAAACTCGCGCAAGGCATCCGCGGACACTATACCGCCGTCGGCGCGGCGGTTTCGCGCATACGCCGCGAACTCGGCGCCGATATTCCCGCAGCGGCTCTGGGGCATCTCTTCGCCGCCGGCGGCCGGCGCGTCGACGACGACGGCGTGCGCGACCTGTACGTCGGCACCCTGGCCCCTGTGCATGCCGATATCTTCGCCCCCTTCGACTACACGGCTCTCGGTCACCTCCACAGCCCTCAAACAGTGAACGGTACGGACATTATCCGCTACAGCGGTTCCCCGCTGCCCATGGGTTTCGGCGAGGCCGGGCAGCGCAAAAGCGTCTGCCTCGTAGAGTTCAACGGGCGGGAAGCCGGCGTCGGATTGCTGGATATCCCCGTCTTTCAACGCCTTGAGAGCATCAAGGGCGACCTTGCTTATCTGGAACGGCGCATCGGGGAACTGGCCTCGGCCGGCTCGAACGCCTGCCTGGAACTTGTCTATGAAGGCGAGGCCCTTGTCGGCAATCTGCGCGGACGCCTGAGCGACCTGACCGAAGGCACGGCATTGGAGATACTGCGCATCAGGGACAACCGGAGCGCAGGCCGGGAGGCTCCCTCGGCGGACGAGGATCGGACGCCGGATACCCTGAGCGTGGAAGAAATGTTCGAACTCCGCCTCAATGTCGCCGAAGCGCCGGAAGACCAGAAACCGCGCCTGCGCCTTCTCCACGAAGAAACGCTCCGTTCCTTTGATGCAGAGGGCCTGTCCCTCCCACGGACCTTCTCCGGCCGCGCCGGGCAACTCCCGTACACGTCCCCTGATGCGGACGAGGAGGAGTTTGACGATAGTGACGGAGCGTCTTCAATAGAAGATACGGCAGACACGGCCGCTTATGCGGGGGAGGAGAGCTGATGCGCATCCGGCAGATACGCTTCAAAAATCTCAATTCTCTGGCCGGAGAATGGGAAATCGACCTGACCCACCCTGCATACGCCTCCGACGGCATCTTTGCCGTCACCGGACCGACAGGCGCGGGCAAAACCACCATTCTTGACGCCGTATGTCTTGCCCTGTACGGCCGCACTCCCCGTCTGGGCAGAATTGCCGGCAACGCCGACGAAATCATGACCCGCCGCACCGGCGAATGCGGCGCCGAGGTCGTGTTTGAAACCGAACAGGGGCTCCATTTCAGCCGCTGGAGCCGGCATCGCGCGCGCAGGCAGGCAGGCGGCGAACTTCAGGTTCCGAAACAGGAACTGGCCCGCTTTGAAGGGGATACATGGCGTATTTGTTCAACAAGCGCCAAAGGCACGGCCGCCGGCATCAAAAACGCCGTCGGCATGGATTTCGAGCAGTTTACCCGCTCCGCCCTGCTGGCCCAGGGCGGCTTCGCCGCCTTTCTGCAAGCCTCGCCGGACGAACGCGCTCCGCTTCTGGAGCGTATAACAGGCACCGAAATTTACAGCCGTATCTCTATGCGCGTTCACGAACTCCGCGCAAAAGAAAACACGAGGCGCGACGCCCTGCAGGCCGGCCTGGAAGGTCTGCGGCTGCTGTCGCCGGAGGAGGAACAGCGCCTGCGCGCCGAACTGGACGCTGCAAAGGCCCGTGACGACGAACTCGGCCTGTCGGCCGCCCGCAAGGAAAAGGCGCTTGCCGGGATACGGGAACAACTCCGGCTGGAGCGGGAACTGGAGCGCATTGCCGCGCGCCTGAAAGCGTTGCGGGTCGAGGAGGAAGCCTTTGCCCCGGACCGTGCCCGCCTGGAGGCCGCCGTGCGTTGCCTGGAGCATGCCGCCGACCTTGCCGCGCTCGGCGGGCTCCGCGCCGCGCAGGAAAAGGACGGGCGCGCCCTGCGCGACTGCCTGGAATCCCTGCCTGCCGCCCTTGCCCGCGCGGAACGGGAGCGGGAATCCCTGAAGGCGGCAGAGACCCGGCGCGATGCCGCGAAAGCAACTCTGCTCGCGGCCCGGCCCCTGCTCAGGAGCGTACGCGAGCTTGACCTGAAAATCGCCGAAAAGGCCGAACCGCTCCGCGCAAGCGACGCCGGTATCGCCGAACAGTCCACACTGCTCGCCGGGCTCCTGGGCGAATTGACCCGCAAGTCCGCCGAACTTGACCGTCTGCGCGCCGAACAGGTGCAGTACGAAACGGCGTTTGCCGACGGGACGGAGCCTCCCGACGGAACGGCCGATGCCGGCCGCGCGGCAGAGATGAAGCCCGCAGAACGCGACCCCGCAGAGTTACGCAAGCGTCTGTCTTTACTGGAAAAACAGGATGTATTGCTGGAACGCGCCCAGGAAGCGGCCGTTATCCTGGCGGCTTCCGGGCAGGCCGTCCGGACATTTGAGGAGCAAGGCCGGGCTCTTGCGGCGCGGGCTGCCGAGCCGGCCCTTGCCCTTGAGCGCACGGAGAGCCGGACAGCCGCTCTGGAAAAAGAGGAAGACGACCTGACGATCCGGCTTTCCCTGCAAAAAACCATCGCATCGTACGAAAAAGCCCGGCACAGGTTGCGCGACGGCGAAGCCTGCCCTCTTTGCGGTTCCCCGGACCATCCTTACGCGCGGGGCAACATCCCCGGCGCGGACGACACGGAGAAACGCCTTGTCGAGGTCAGAGCGGCGCTGAAAAAAGCGCGCGCCGAGGCGGCGGCGCTCAAAGTGCGGCAGGCGGAAATCCGCAAAGACATCACCCGCGTCGCGGAATCCGGCAAAGAGCACGCCGGTAAACGAGAAGAAGCCGCAAAGCGCCTGGAGACCGTCCGTGCCGCCCTGCCTCCCGATGCGCTCCCCGCTCCCGCAGACCCCGAACATAATACGGAATTTTTCGCGCAACTGGAACGCCTGCGCGGCGAGCATACGCGCCGCCTCGCGCTCGCCTCGGCAGCGCTGGAAAAGGCGGAAGCTGCCGTCGCCCTGGAAAAAAAGATTACCGACTTGGCGCAGCGTGTCCGGCACCTGACCGAACAGGCCGGGAATGCGGAAACGGAATTGCATAAACGCCGGGAACGCCGGCGCCTGCTTCATGAGGAACGCGACGGTCTGCTGCGCGAACGGCGCGCGCTGTACGGCGACAACAAGCCCGACGCCGAAGAACGGGGCCTTGAAGCGGCGGCGGAAGCCGCCGATAAAGAAACGTCCGCCGCTGTACGGAAAGCCGACGCGGCCCGACAGGCGGCAGTACACCTTCAAGAAAAAATCGACGATTTGCGGAAAGCCGCTGCCGAACGGGAAGAAACCCTGCGCAGCCTGAGCGCGGCCTTCCTCGTCAGGCTCCGGGCCTCCGGCTTTGCCGACGAGGCAGGTTGCGCGGCGGCGGCCCTGCCGGAAAAAGAACGCCGGCGTCTGGCCGGGATCGCTGAAAAATTCACTGAAGAACGCGCCGCCCTTGTCGCCGCCGAACAGGAAAAGTCGGCGCTCTCGGCGGCGGAACGGGAGAAGGGTCTGCCTCCGCCGGAAGAAGCGCAAAATTTAGAAAACGACCTGCTGCGTCTGGCGTCCGAGCGTGCGGAACTTCAGCAGGTCATCGGAGCCTGCCGGCAACGGCTGCGCGATGATGAGGAACAGCGCCTGCGGCGGCAGGAGCAGATACGCGCGTTGGAAGCGCAAAAGCGTATGTGCGCGGGCTGGGACGAACTTCATGCGCTCATCGGCTCGGCAGACGGCAAGAAATACCGCAATTTCGCCCAGGGGCTGACTTTTGACGTTCTCATGGCCCGCGCGGACGTGCATCTGCGGAAAATGACCGACCGCTACCGCCTGACCCGCGAAAACAACGATGTGCTGGAACCTTCCGTACGGGATGACTGGCAGGCGGGAGAATTGCGTTCCACCCGGAATCTTTCGGGCGGTGAAAGTTTCATCGTCAGCTTGGCCCTTGCCCTCGGTCTGTCCGGCATGGCCGGAAGCAAGACGCCGGATTCGCTGTTTCTTGACGAAGGCTTCGGCACCCTGGACGACGAAGCCCTGGACATCGCCCTTGATACTTTGGCGGGCCTGCGCCGGGAAGGCAGGCTGATAGGGGTGATTTCGCATGTGGAGGCGCTCAAGGAGCGCATCGGCGCGCAAATCCGGGTCATCCCCTTGGGCGGGGGAAGGAGCCGCCTGGAAGGACCGGGCTGCCGGGGTCTCGGCGCGTGAAGCCGGCCTGCCTGCAAAAGTATTGAGATCTCGACACCGTAGCGCCGTCTCTGTAGCGCCGTCTCTTGCCTTACTCTGCCGTTTCGTGCACACTGCCCTCACGGCGGATACAAAGGAGGACGGATGTCTTTTTTCAGCACGCTGTGGCAATTCGATATGCGGGCGGACGAGTTGTTTGTTCTGCCCGCCCTGCTCGGAGCGGGCGTTTTTTTCCTTCTGGCCTTTCTCTGCGGCGGATTGCCCGCCCTGCGCGCGGAGTCGGCATACCTGCGGCAACGTAAGGCGTTTTACGACAAATACGCCCTGCAGTTCAGCGGCACCATGCTGTTCGCTTGGTGCGCCGCCCTTGTCGTGTGCCTCCCGACCGCCGCGCGTTTTCTGCCGTTGCCGCCCGACCCGCCGACCCTGCACGACCTCGTCGATCCGCGCCGTGCCGCCTATACCGTGCCCGCGCTTCTTGCGCTCCTTTCGCCGCTGCTCTGGCTTGCGTACATCAGCTCTTGGACCGCGCTGCACAGACATCGCACGGCGCATCTGCTCATCGGCCTATCCGCGCTGCTGAGCTGCCTCATCCTGTTCTGCCTGCTGACCTTGTTGCTTTTATTCATTCAGCACCCGTATATTTCCCTGCTCCTTGACGAAAACCCCAGCGCCGCCCTGCCCGCGGCACTGCGGGAATTTGCCGGCAACGCCGTCCTGTGGCCGCCGGCAGCCTACTTTTTCTTCAACGGGCCGGCGGCCGCCGCCGCACTGACCCGCGTGCGGCTGATCCTGCGTCGCAACAAGGACGACTACGGACGCGATTATTACACCTTTGCCGCACGCGCCGCCGCCCGCTCGGCTCTGTTCTTCACCGCGGCCGCAACGGCCGCGGCCGCCCTGCTTTTCTTATCCCTCTCGGCTTCCACGGCGCCCGAATTCAGTCAAATGCCCGAACCGGGCATCCTGCTCGCGGCCGGCGGTCTGCCGATAATCTGCGTCCTGCTGCATCTGGCCTGCGCGCTTGACGCGAACCCGCTGCGCAGCAAGGCGGGCGCCTTCTGTGCCTGCTTTCTGCAGTTGACGGCCTTTTGCTTCCAACTGACGCTCCTCATCAACACGTACCCGGCAGCATAAGCCCCGGCGCATGTCCGGCAGACGCGATCCGATGCGACGGCCGGACGGGAGAATCCTATGAAACCTGAACGTAAAATAAGCTTCGGCGACTACAGCTTCACAACGAAAATCCGCTCGCTGGGCATGTGCAAAATCCCCTCACCGCTGCCTGAGGCAAGCTTCATCACCAAGGAAAGCGTGCCCATTTTTCTGGACGAGGAACATCTTGACGAACTGAACGGTCTGCCCCCGGTCGCGGCGGAATTTGAAGCGGCCGGCCCGCACGCGAACCTTTTTTTCGACGCTCCCAAAACAAAATGCGCTATTGTCACCTGCGGAGGACTGTGCCCCGGCACCAATGACGTCATACGCGCCGTTGTGATGGAAGCCTTTTACAAATACCAGGTTGCGGCCGTCCTCGGCATCAAGTACGGACTGGAAGGCTTCATACCCAAATTCGGACACGACATCGTAGAACTGACCCCACAAAAAGTGACGGAAATTCACCAGTTCGGCGGCACCGTGCTCGGGTCGTCCCGCGGTCCGCAAAACCCCGAAGAAATCGTCGATGCACTGGACCGTATGAATGTAAGCTGTCTCTTCATGATCGGCGGCGACGGCACCATGCGGGCCATGCAGGGCATAGTGCAGGAAATCGAACTCCGCAGCCTGCGCATAGCGGTCATCGGCATCCCGAAAACCATCGATAACGACATCAACTTCATCAGCGAGAGTTTCGGTTTCGAAACCGCTGTTTTCAAAGCCACAGAGGCCATACAATGCGCCCATACCGAAGCAATGGGCTACAAAAACGGCATCGGCATCGTCAAACTCATGGGCCGCGAATCCGGCTTCATCGCCGCACAGGCGACGCTGGCCATGAAAGACGTCAATTTCGTTCTGATTCCGGAAATTCCCTTTGCACTGCACGGCCCCGGCGGTCTGCTGCCCGAACTCGCCGACCGCCTGAAAAATCGCAGCCATGCGGTCATCGTCGTGGCCGAAGGCGCGGGCCAGCACCTGACGGCGAGCAAAAACGAAACAGACCCTTCGGGCAACGCCGTCCTCGCCGACGTGTCCGATGTGCTGCGCCATGAAATAAAAAAATACCTGGACGCCGAAGGTCTGTCCTTTTCCCTGAAATACATCGACCCCAGCTACATTATCCGTTCCGTGCCCGCCAACGCCAACGACAAGGTCTATTGCGGTTTTCTGGGGCAAAACGCCGTGCATGCGGCCATGGCCGGCAAAACCAATATGGTCGTGGCAAAACTCATGGGCCGGTATGTGCATTTGCCGCTGGAGTTGGTCACCCGCAAACGCCGCAAGCTGAACATCCACTCGGCCTACTGGCAGACGGTGCTGGATTCCGCCGGGCAACCCGATCTGGCGACCGTGGGCGAAGCGGCATCCATAACGCCGTGATCACGCGCATCAAAGCTTCCGCCGGCTCAGGAAAAACCTATACGCTGACGCAAAATTTTCTTGAACTGCTCTACAAGGCGGATCCCGATGCCCCCGCATCGGCCTGCGCCCTGCACGGTCGCCCGGACGGCTACGCCCTGCAGGAAATACTCGCGGCCACGTTCACCAACAAAGCCGCGGCGGAAATGAAGGACCGCGTTCTTACCGCACTGAAACAGGAAGCGCTGCGCAACCTCGCGGTGCCCGCTGACGCGCGGCGCGGACCGGCACCGGCGGAACAGTGGATCGAACGCATCCTGCGCCGCTACGGCAACCTGAATATACGCACCATAGACAGCCTGCTGACTACGCTGGCCCGCCTGTCCGCTCTGGAACTCGGACTGCCTCCGGATTTCGAACCGTCTTTCGACGCCGACGACTTTTTCACCCCCTATTACGACGCCCTGACGGAAGATCTGGCCGCGGACGAGACAAACGAGACGGAACGCACGGATAAGAGAAGAGTTTTTCATACAGCCGACGCAGGCGCCCTGCGTGCCGCGTTGCGCTCGGCCTGCAAAAGCCTGCTGTCCTACAGTTCCGTGCGCGGGTTCACCCTAGGAGACAGGTTGCATGACCCGCTCCTGGAACTTGTCGCCTTTGCCCTGCCCGGAACACTGCCCACAGCGGAGGAGGACGGCGATTCAGGACCCGCGCGGTACGCATCCGGGCCGGAGGCGCTTCCGTCGGAAGAGGCGGGCATCGGCGACGGCAGGCAGGGTTGCCGACCGGAGATGCTGCTCCCGACAGCGGAAGAAAGCGACATCTTCGCCCGCATAAACAGCCTGCACGCGCCGTGCAAAACGGCCTGCGCGGAACTTCTTGAGCTGATTGAGCGGGAAAACCTCAACGTCAACGCGCATTACCTCAGGTTTCTGCGGAACTGCACACTGTCCGCGCCGGGCGAAAATCTGCCTTCCGAAATATGGACGCGCAAAGGCGACTTCGATGACTGCCTGAACAAGGCATCCAAAGGAGCGGCCTCGGAAAACGCCTTGCGGGCCTTCGGTCGCGCAAAAGACGCGCTCGGGAGCTATGCCGAAAACCTGCCCGTTCTGCGCCATGCCCTGCGCCTGGCACCCCTGTGTCGCCTTGCCGGGGAACTCTGCGCGCGCATGAAGGCCGACAAAACGTCGAAGCTGCTTCCCGCCCTGCTCCTGCCGCGCCTGACGGCCGGCCTGATGAGCGGAGCAACAGGAGTGTCCGATGCCCTGTGCCGCCTGGGCACGCGCATCTCACGCATCCTTCTGGACGAATTTCAGGATACCAGCCGCGAACAATGGGAGGCCGTGCTGCCCCTCGCCGTTGAAGCCTTGGCCACCGGGGGCAGCCTCACCCTGGTGGGCGACGCCAAACAGGCTGTTTACGGCTGGCGCGGCGGCGACGCGGCGCTTTTCGACGAAATCGACCTCTCGCCGGATCTGCGCAGGGTCGGCGGCGAACCGAAAACGCTGTTTCTCACCGTCAACCGGCGCAGCCGCCCGCGCATCGTCGAACACAACAACGCTTTTTTTTCTCTTCTGGAAGAACGCGAAACGGCCGCTGCGGTCATGAGCGCCCTTCTCCCCGAGGATACCCCCGACATCCACCGGCAGGCCGCGGCGGCGGAAGTGGTGAAGATTTTCTCCGGAGTACGCCAACAGCTTCCGCCGGACATAAAAACGGATACAGCAAACCATAAAACAGGTTCCGATGGACGCCCCCGGAGCGAACACACCGAGGTCGTGCTGTACACCGTGGAAGAAACGAATGCGGCGGCCGTGGAGGACGTTGTCGGCCGGAGACTGCGCCGGCTCTTTACGGAAGAACTGCCGGCGCGTTGGGAATACGGCGACATTGCCGTCCTCGTCCGCACGGGGGAAGAGGCGGAATACATCGCCGACCTGCTGACGCAACGGCATATCCCCGTGGTGACGGAAAACAGTTTCAGGCTTTTCGCCCATCCCCTTGTCGGCAAGTTGATTTCTTTCCTCACCTTTCTGGATTACCCGCCCGATGACGCGGCGTTCATGGAATGTGTTTCCGGACCGGAGCTTGCCGGCGGCTATGCCGAGCACGACCCGCAAAGCCTGCTTGCCTGGGCTGCGGAAAGCGCCTTCAGCCGTGCGCCTTCCCGTCCTCCCCTGTACACGCTTTTCCGGGCGCGTTTCCCGGCGCTGTGGGCGAGCCTGTTCGAGCCGTTTTACGCCGAAGCCGGATTTATGAGCGCTTATGACCTTCTTGCCGAAATTGTGCGCCGCTTCGACCTTGAGAGGCGCAGGGAGGACGACCTCCCCTTTGTCCGCCGCCTTCTGGAGCTTGCGCATGTTGCGGAACAGCAGGGTTGCGTCTCCCCGGCTGCCTTTCTCGCGTTTTGCCGCAAGCGCAATGAAGATGAAAAGCTGCCCATGCCGGAGAACACGGGAGCCGTGCGCGTAATGACCATACACAAGGCCAAGGGTCTGGAGTTCCCTGTGGTCGTCCTGCCTTTTCAGCATAAACAGACGCCTTTCAGCCCGAAAGTGGTGCGACGCGCCTGCCTCGGGCTGGACCTGGCGACCCGCGAAGTACGCGAACTGCCCGATCTGCATTATCCGGCCCGCGTACGCGAAGAACTTGAACGGCTGAACCTGCTTTATGTGGCCTGGACGCGCCCGGTTTGCGAACTGCACGCCTTTCTGACCAATCCGGGGACACGCCCGGGCGAAGCTGTGAAACTGCTGGCCGGCATCTACCGCGAAAAATACGGGGACCGCTTCTGCCGCTGGGAACACCCGAGCGCGGAAGACCACGCGGCGCCGGCGAGAGCGCCTGACGCAACGCAGGAGCAGGCGGGGACGGCCGAAGCTGCATCGGCACCGACTGGAGCGCCCGGCGCGATGCCCAAGCAGACGGGAGTGCCCGGCGTAACGCAGGAGCCGGCGGAAGCGCCCGGTACAACATCGAAGCAGGCAGGCACGCTCGACACAACGCGGGATCCGGCGGGAGCGCCGGGCGCAACGCCGGGGTCCTCTCCTCTGCCCTCTTTGCCGTGGCGTCCTATGCAAGACTGGCCCCGCCTGAAAATATTCCGCTCTCATCCGGAAGCGGCTCAGGACGAAGAAGGACCGGGCGACGCGAAAACGCATGTTCTCGGCTCGGGATTGACGGCGCGGGAACGGGGCGTCCTGCTTCACCTGTGCCTAGAGCATCTGCATCTGCCGCGCGGCGGCGGGCGGGGGACCGTGGAGGAAGCGGTTGCGCGGGCGGCGGTCTGCGCCCTGCGTCTTTTCCCGCCTCCGCTTGAACAGGCGGAAAGCGTCGCCGCCGAACTGCGCGCGGCGCTGCTGCGCTTTGCCGCCCTTCCCGACGCCGCTGCCTGGCTGGCCTGCGGCCTGCGCGAGCAGAGCATCATGGATGAGCAGGGCAAGGTCTACCGGACGGATTTGCTCGTGGATATGCGGGCTCTCGGACGCACGGACGACGACGCGGACGGCGGACTGCTCGTACTGGACTACAAAAGCGGAGCATACAGGGAAAGCCACATGCTGCAGATGCGGCACTACATGCGGCTCCTGGCCGGGGCAAGCGGGCGACCGACGCGCGGACTCATTGTGTATCTCGACGGCACGCTTCTGCCCGTTGACGAGGAACACGCGGCATGAACAGGACTATCCGGAGGCGGAACCGAACGCCGCGGGCGCGGCGCAATTTCTACAACGGGGTGTACGCGGCATGAACCGGCCCTTCCTGCTGATTCCTCGGCAGCGCAACTTCCTCAAGATTCTTCTGGATATCGCCCTGCGGGACACGGACGGCGACCTCGGCCGCGCGGTCTTCGTGTTTCCCCACGCGCGGCCTGCTCGCTATCTGCCTCTTCTGCTGCGCGAACGGACCGGAAGAACCTTTCCCGTCTTTACGCCGAGCAGCCGGGAGCATACCGCGCAGGACACGCTCTCCGCATCGAAATCTCCGCGCCGGCCGCTGTTCCTCCCTCGCACCTTCACGGCAACCGGACTCATGGAAGAACTCAACCGGCTCATCCTGCCGCGCTCCCGCCGGCGCGCCGGGCTTCTCGACCGCATAGGCCTGCTGCTCGCCGCTCTGCGTGAAGAAAGCCGCGACACGGACATGCCTTTCGACACGGACGCCGCAAATTTCTTCCCCTGGGGCATCCGTCTGGCGGAGCTTTTCGAGGAATGCTTCGTGCAGATGAGCACGCCCGTAAATTTCCGCTATGCCGAAGACTTGGCCCTACCCTACGCGCAAAAGCTCCTGGCCCGCCTGCGGCCGCTTTTCATCCGTTACCGGAGCCTGCTTGACGCGGGAGACTATACCACCGAAGGACTGAACGCGCGTACGGCCGCCGAATTCGTCGGCAAACAGGGCGGGCTGCCGGAAAATTTCCTCTCCGGCGCTCTCTTTTCCGCCGCCGGCACACCGGCGGAAACGGTTGTCTATCTGGCGGGATTTCACATGCCGACCGGCGCGGAAGACATCATTTTCCACCGCATGCGGGATGATTTGGACGCCCGCGTCGTCATCCACGCCGATGAAGCCTTGACGCGCCCCGGAGACGGCGGCGCGCACTGGAGCTGCCTCTCCTTCGCGGACTGGGCCGCGCGCTGGGAAACCCGCATGGAACTTGCCCCCGGTTGCGGAGGAGAACGCGGCAAAGAACCGCGCATCCGCTTCTACGCCGCCTACGACCTGCATTCCCAACTTGATGTTCTGCGCAGGGAACTTACAGAAGGATACGGCGAAGAACATCACCCGCCCGCCGGCGAACAGGAACTTGCGGCATACGGCGGGGAACGGCCTCACCCTTCTCCCGGCGAAAGCGCCGCCGGCAGGATGTCCGATGCCGATGCGGCAGGTGACCGGTCCGACGGCGATGCGACAGGCGGCGGGTCCGCCGGCGATTCGGCCGATGACCCGTTCAACGCCGGTACCGCCGACGACCGGCCCGTGGATACGGCCGTCTTCCTGCCGCGCGGCGACCTGCTCCTGCCCGTGCTGCACCATCTGCCGCACACCGACATCAATATTTCCATGGGCCTGCCCCTCGCCCGATCTCCGCTCGCCCGTCTGACGGACACGGCGGCGCGCCTGCAGGAAGGACGCAAAGGAAACTCTTACTACCGGCGCGACCTTCTCGATCTGCTGCGCCACCCGTACGTTACCATGCTCCGTCCCGAAGGGACCGGGACGCATCCCGGAACGGACGCCGGTTTCCGCCGCGAACTTTTCCGCCTGGACCTCGCCCTGCGCACCCAGGGACACAAGTATGTGAACCTGTACGCCCTTATTGAAGACCTGTATCAAGCTACGCCGCCGGAAGACATGCCGCCTGCCCCGGTACTCGCGCTGCTCGAAGAAACCTGCCGCGTATTTCTGGACGCCTTTGTCGATATCCGCGACGCCGCCGGGCTGGCCGCGGCGCTGGACGGCGTCTGCCGCCTTGTGCTCCGCTGCGGAGCGCGGCTGCTGGAACGGTTCCCCATAGACGCCGAATGTCTTTACCGTTTACGCCGCTCGCTGATTGCGGAACTGGCGGCATCCGAACTGTCCGCCGAACAGTTGCCGCAGGAGGCGCTGTTCACGCTGCTGCGCGGTCTGCTGGACAACGAACGCGTCCCCTTTGAGGCCGAGCCGCTGGTGGGTCTGCAGGTCATGGGCATGCTTGAAAGCCGCCTGCTCGGCTTTCGCCGCGTCATCATCGTGGATGCCGTGGAAGACGCGCTGCCGGGATCGCCGGAAGGAGACCCTCTGCTGCCCGACGTCCTGCGCCCCGAACTGGGTCTGCCTTCCCGCTACGCACGTGAACAGCTTGTGGCCCATACCTTTTTCAGCCTTGTCGCGGGAGCGGAAGAGCTTGTCCTGCTCTGGCGCGAAGGCGACGATGCCGGAGCGCCGGGAGAAAAAAAGAAAAAAAGCCGTTTTGTGGAAGAACTGATCTGGCAGGAAGAGAAAAAACGCCGGCGGCTCCTGACCGGACAGGAAAAGGACGGCACACTGACCGTACTCTCCCCCGCCGTCCTCCCCATGAACTCGGTGTGCCGCAACGTAGTCGTAGACGACGCGACGCGCGCGCTTATCGGGAAACTGCTCGCGCGGCGTGTTTCCGTTTCCCTGCTGGATGCCTGGCTGCGCTGTCCGGCCGCGTTTTTTTACGAGCGTCTGGCCCGCATAACCCCCGCCGTCGAAGCGGTGGAAGGCGACGACCCCCTTGCCGTGGGCAACATGCTGCACGCCGCCCTGCGCGACTTTTACGCCGAACGCCTGCACTGCGCGCTGCCGGCCGGGGCCTCGGCGCCGGCCGGAGAGCACGGCGAGTTGTGCAGACTCGTCGTCAACACCGATATCGGCTTGGAACTGTTCCGCAAGTTGCCGGCCGATTCCAGAATCATGGTTGAAGAAGCGGTCCGCAAACGTCTGGCCTCCTACCTGCAAAGGCAACCGTCCACGACGGTTCTGGCCGTCGAGTGCTCCTTGGCGGCATCCTTTGCCTGTTCTCCCCGGCCGGAGGCAGGCGCGGCGGGCAGCGGCTTCCCCGCCCGCTTTTCCCTTGCCGGGACCGTGGACCGTCTGGATTTACGCTCCTGCATCTGCGGAGCAGGCGGGAAAAAAAAGCCGT
>JAITEY010000274.1 GCA_031281815.1 Desulfovibrio sp.
GGCCGCAGGCGGGTGAAGCCGTACGCGCCGTCCCCGCAGGCGACAAGCAGCGCCCCGTCCGCGAGTCCGATAATGCTCCCCGCGGCGTCCGCCGGGGAAGCCGTCCCCCGTTTGTGTTCAAGAAACGCGCGCATGGCCGAGGTCAAAGGATGGATGCCGGGCGAGGCGAGTACCCGCAGGTCGTCCTTGTCCTTGCGGCGTAATATCATGTACGTTCCCGGCCGGGGATGCAGGCCGCGGATGCGGTTGTGCAGGACGGAGGCAGGCAGGGAAAAGTCCGCCCGGCATTCCGCGTCGGTGATTTTCGGCGCAAAGGTCGCGCGCGGGGCGTCCTGTTCCACGGGACGGATACTCCCCGCAGCGAGACGCTGCAGGCATTCAATCAGCAAATCGGCACCCTCGCGGGCCAATTCTTCAAGCAGGTCGCCGCAGGTGTCGTTCGGGGCGACGGCAACGGCCCGTTGCATGAGGATGGGGCCGGCGTCCAATGCTTCGGTCATGCGCATGATGCTGACGCCCGTGCAGCGTACGCCGTCCGAAAGGGCGCGGTGTACCGGCGCCGCGCCGCGGTAAAGGG
This sequence comes from Desulfovibrio sp., assembly GCA_031281815.1. Taxonomy (GTDB): domain Bacteria; phylum Desulfobacterota; class Desulfovibrionia; order Desulfovibrionales; family Desulfovibrionaceae; genus Frigididesulfovibrio. The sequence continues at coordinate 578 of JAITEY010000274.1, forward strand.
GCAGCAACGAGGCATGGACGTTGATTGCCCCCAGTTTCGGGATATCCAGCACGCGCCGGGGCAGAATAAGACCGTAAGCGGCGGTGATCAGCAGATCCGGAGCCGGTCCCGCGAGCAGCGGACCGGCAGCGGCGTCGGCATCCGGCCCCTTGATGAAACTGCGGGGCTGAAAGACGGGCAGGGAAAGCTCTAGGGCCAGGGCTTTTACCGGGGATATACCCGGTTTGCGGCCGCGCCCGACCGGTTTGTCGGGCCGGGTGTACACGGCGCGGACCGTGAGGAAATCCGCCTCTGGAAGACGTTTCAGAATAGTCGCCGCAAAGTCCGGCGTGCCCATGAACACGACGCTCAGGGGCGCTCCGGTATACGCGGGCGCGGGGGACTTCCGAGGTTCCGCGCCCGCCGCGCACACGGCGCAGGCCGAGTTCACAGGCGATGCGGGCGCGTCGCCGCCCGCACCTGCGGCAGGACTGTGCGCGCCGTGCCGCGAAAATTTCGAGGTTGCGTCGCCGCCCGCGCCCGCCCGTGCGGCAGGGCTCGCGTTTGAGAGACGACCTTCGCCGTCAACGCGCATGGTCGGCCGCTTTCTTTTTCAGGCGTCTGTCCAGCATGTCCCGTTTCAAGCGGCTAAGGCGGTCGATGAACAGCACGCCCTCCAGGTGGTCGCACTCGTGCTGCACGCACACGGCCAGACGCCCGGAAGCGTCAAAGACCACAGGACGCCCTTCCAGGTCCGAGGCCCGGACGGCGGCGAACTCGCGCCGCGTCACCTTGGCCGAGAACTCCGGCACCGAAAGACAGCCTTCATCGGCGGCAAGCTCTTCACCGGAAAGGGTGAGCACGGGGTTGACCAGCACGCGCAGATCTTCCCTGCGCTCCGGTCCGGAGATGTCAAGCACCACCAGACGCAGGGCCTCGCCCACCTGGGGGGCGGCCAAACCGACGCCGTCCCTGGCGTACATCGTTTCCGCCATATCGGCCGCGAGTTCGCGGATACGGGGGCTTATCTCCTCTATCGGGACGGCCTTGCGGGCCAGACGCGGGTCGGGGTACTGCAATACGGGCAGAATCATGGTATTCCTTATAGGCACAGGCAAAGCCGGCACTGATACAGCAAGATGCAGCTATTGTAATGCCGGATCGGCTGCGGCGCAAGCGCGGTTGCGTCTTGTGTCGCGAGCAGGTGATATGACCGCAATAAGCAGCACATGAAATGACCGATGAGGAGCCCGAAAAGGAGGCTCCCATACGTCCGCCGCCGCCGTTCAACCCGGCAGGCGGTTCAGGAGCAAGGCGCGCAGGATGCGCCGTCCGTGTTCTTTTTCCTGATCGTTGAGACGTCCGTCAAGTTCCTCGAACAGGGCTTTGCGTTCTTCACGATGCGGGCCGCTCTCCCTGTCCAGGGCAAGTCGGGCGCAGGCCCAGGCTTTGACCGGGTCGCGCTCCGTGACCGTGCCGTCGTTATACAGCCGAGCGAGTATGTACAGGCCCAGGCTGTCGCCGTAGCCTGCCGCTGTGCGCGCCCGTTTTTCCGCTGTCCTGTAATCCGTAAACTCCGCATGCAGGGCATACAGACAGGCCGCGAGCCCCATGGCCGCGGCGTCGCCCGCCGCGGCGGCCTTTTCCGCCCCGCGCAACGCTTCGCGCAGGGCCTCCGGGCTGCCGTCCTCATAGGCGAAAAGAGCCTGCAGAGATACGCCCAGGTTTTCGCCTTCGGCTGCGGCTTCTTCCGCCAGGGCGCGGGCTCTGCGGGGATCGGCGGGCAGGAGCAGGGCATCGCCGTACAACAGGCCGAGTACGGCCTTACCCAGGGAATTGCCCGCTTTGGCGGCCTTTTCGGCCGCGGCCGGGGCTTCGTGTTCGTCCGCGTCGGGATACAACCCCGCCCGCAAGGCCCAAGCGAAAAGGGCCAGGGATTCCGGTTCGGCATCCCGCCGGGAAACCAGGGCGCGCAACAGGGCCGCTCCCTTTTCCCGGTCTTCGCGCCGCGCGCTGCACAACAGCGACGCAACCTGCGCAGTCGTTGCTCCGTTGCTTTCAAACCTCCCGGAAGCCGAGCCCGTGCCGTCGGGTCTTTCGGTTTTTGTTGCAATTGAAGCCGGACCGTCGGTTTCTTCGGTTTTTGCCGGAGCCGGAACGCGGCCGCTTTCGGCATCGGCAGCCGGCGCAGGCGCGCTGATGTCTTCCGCCCCGGCAGACGCCGGAGCGGGCGACCCGCTGCCGCGGACCTTGTCGGCAGGCGACCCCGTGCCGCCGGGTTCTTCGGCCTTTACCGGAGCAGGAAGCGGACCGCGTTCGTTTGCGGCATCGGCGGACGTCGGCGCAGAGGCGCTGCCTTCATCTATTGTCGAAGGACGGAGAACGCTGCCTGCCTCGGGTGACGGGAGAGCAGGTTCCCCGCGGCAGGCGCGCAGAAAGGCCGCTATTTCCGAGGCGGGGCGGGCCGGGGCGGCGAGGCCGTCTCCGTCGTCCGCTTCCGGAACGCCGATGTTGAGGCCGACGACACTTTTTCCCTCGCCCGCCAAAGGGCCGCCCGCTGCCTGAGCCGCCGGAAGGGCGCTGTGCCGCAGCAATTCTCCGGGTTCCGCGGAAAGCACCTGTCCGCCGGAGCCGAGAGGCGGCGGCGGAATATACACATGGGCCGTGCCTTCGGGTTTGTCTTCGGTCATCTCCAGGGGAATCCCGACGCAGCCCCAGGCAGTGACCCGGTCGCCCGGACGCGCGTCGTCAAAAACGACGGGCATGGGGATGACAAAAGAAGGCGACGAAGTAAAACGCAAGAGGACAAAATCCGAACCCGCCCGCTTGCCGTTGCGTTCTTCGCGTGCTTCACGCTCCACCGGGGTCGGCGACAGACCTTCCCCGGCCGCGAGCAACACGGCCTCTTCATCTTCGCCGACTACGGAGGCAAGGGTCAGGATACGGCCGTCTTCGAGGGCCAGGCCGCTGCCCCGGATGACGCCTTCTTTGCCGGTCGCCTGCACGAAGAGCGTAACGGCTTCCATTGCCGCCGCCTGACTCCGCCGTTCGCGTTCCCTGTGCTCAAGGGCCGCGTCCAGACTTGACGGCGCAGGCGCGGCGTCGGCGACATAACGCTCGGGCGCGGCCGCGACGTAACGCTCGGCAACGGCCGCAGAATCCGGCGCGCCGGCGGTCGCGGCCGGCACGGCGAAAGAGGCGCTCGGCATAAGTGCCGCAAGGACAAAGACCAAAACAAACGTCGTGCGGAGCATGTTTTTCCTCCGTAAGACACAAACAGCGCGGAACGCGCCCGAGTCACCGATTATACGAAAAAGCCCGCCTGAGGGCAATCGGACGCATCCTCGCCCGACAGGATCGGCGGCGCGGTTCGGTCAGGCTCGTCGCGGCGGGATTTCAGAAGCGTACGCGCCGGGGCGGTCCCTTTCGGCGCGCGGTGAACCAACGCGAACGCCGCTCCGGGCCATGCCCGGAGCGGCGTTGCAGACGCTTCCCGGCCTCTCCGCCGGGAAACGGAAACGGTCAATACAGACCCGTCATATAGTAGAGGATAATGACAAAGGGCACGGCGACCGTTTTAATCACCGTCGTCGCCAGGATGGGCATGTATGCCTGCCGGTGGGTCAGCCCGGTCACGAACATGGCCGTGATGACCGCCCCGTTGTGCGGCAGGCTGTCCATGCCGCCCGAGGCCATGGAGGCCACCCTGTGGGCCACCTCCAGCGGTATGTTCGCATCGTTGGCCATCTGGATGAACATGTCCGACATGGCGCCCAT
>JAITEY010000031.1 GCA_031281815.1 Desulfovibrio sp.
TTGCTGTTTCAGCGGGTTACCGTTAAAGAAAGGGAATGACATCCGACACTTCGCTTTCAAGCGCCGCGACGCGGGGGGTGCGTATCGGTTTTTCACCCCGGCTGCTTATCGGCTCGGCCCTTATCCTGGGGCTTGCCGTAACCGCGCTGTCCGTCAGGAATACGCAACGGGAACGCGATGCTATGACACGGAACATGACGGACCGCGCCGAAGCCCTGATTTGGGCGCTGGAAGCGGGGACGCGGACCGGAATGGGAATGCGTTCCGGCGAGTCGCGACTGCTTCAGGCCCTGGTTGAAGAAACCGCCAAACAACCCGGCATCGTCTTCATCGCCGTTGTCGACGGTGCGGGGGAAACGGTCGCCCACAGCGATCCGGGCCGGGTCGGCGTGACGGACGGGGACGCCTTCCTCCCTTTGCCCGAAGCGGGCGATACGGCCGCGTGGCGGATCGAAGAGCGGAACGGCAAATCCGTATTCGAGGTGTATCGGGCGTTCGCCCCGTGGGGGGTCAACTTCCATCACGCTTTTCGGAACACGCGCGGCAGGTCGCGTCCTGCGCGGACCTTGCCGGACGAGACGAGGCAAGGCGGCAATTCCGCGCAAAGCGCGGAGGCGGGGCAAAGCGGCGGGATCGGGCAAGGAGTCAATTCCGCGCAAAGCGCCGAGGCGGGGCAAAGCGGCGAGACGAGGCAAAGCCCGACCGCGGCCTTCCGTCCGCGCGGATGTTTCGGACGCGGCGGAAAACACGGGGGAGCGGAGGATGACGGGGATGCCCTGTCCGCGGACACAGGCGGGGAACCGTGCCCGCGGCACAATGACCCGGAGCGCTTCGGGCAAAGCCCGGAGGTTTCCTACGGGACGGTGTTTGTCGGACTGGACAGGGAGCCGTTTGAAGAAGCGCTGGCCGAGGATTTTCGGAACACGGTGTTCTCCGCCGTGTTGGTGGCGGCGATGGGCTTTGCCGGCGTTGTTTCCCTGTTCTGGGCGCATACCTACCGCCGTTCCAGGCGCATGCTCAAAGATTCGCAGGCCATGGCCGCCGAGGTCGTTGCCAATCTTCCATTGGGCTTGCTGACCGGCGACCCGGCCGGAAATATCGGCATGATCAACCCGCCGGCGATGAAAATATTGAATGTGGAAAAAAATAGACAAGGCGCGCCGGCGCTTTGTCCGGAGGGGCCGGCGGAGGTCGGCGGAGGGAGCGGCCCGGCGGCCGGATTCCGGGAAAACGATTCGGGCGCTTACGGCGCCGCAGCGGACGGAGGAAGGGGATCGGCGGTTGTATTCCGGGAAAACGGCGCCGCAGTGCCCCTGCGGAGCATAGCCGGCATGGATTGGGAGGCGGTAGGCGCAGAACTCGCGGTGAACGGCAAAATTCTCGAGCGTGAGATGACGCTTGTGCCGGCGGGCGGCAAGCCGGTGACGATAAGCCTGAGCGCCGCGGCGATGAAGAATGAGAACGGCGAGTTTCTGGGCAATCTCTTCATCCTGCGCGACATTTCGGAAATGAAGCGGCTCCGGGCCGAGGCGCAACGCAACGAGCGCCTGACGGCGCTTGGTCATCTGGCGGCCGGCGTCGCCCATGAAATCCGCAACCCGCTCAGCACCGTCAAGGGGGTTGCCGTTTACATGGCCAAGCGCATGCCGCCGGGAGGACGCGAGGAAGAGGCGGCCGGCACGCTGATTGCCGAAGTGGACAGGCTGGACAGGGTTGTGTCCGAACTGCTGGAATTCGCCCGGCCCGGCGTGCTTGCCACGGCCGAATACCCGTTGCGTGAACTTGTCGACCGCGCCCTGCGCCTGGCGGACGCGGACCTGAAAGCCAAGCGCATTGTCGTGAAGGTGGAGCAAGAGCCGGAATTTCCCCCGGTATCCGTCAACGGGGAACGTTTGACGCAGGCATTGCTGAATCTTTTTCTCAACGCGATTCAAGCCATGGAAACGGGCGGCGAACTGCGGGTCGGGTTCAGGCTGCTGCCCGGAGGCGAATTCAGCATAGCCGTCGGCGACTCGGGCCCAGGTATTCCCGAAGACGTGCAAGGCGCCCTGTTTACGCCGTACTTTACCACCAAAGCCGGCGGGACCGGCCTCGGCCTGGCCATTGTCCACCAAATCGTCGAAGGACACGGCGGCACGATCCGGGCGGCAAACGCGCCCGGCTCCGGGGCCGAATTCACGATAACGCTTCCTGTGGACGGCAGGAGGTAGGTGACGCCATGCCCTCACAACCGGCAGGTACGCAGAACACAGTGAGTACGCCGAACACAGGCGATACCCGGAACGCGGCGGGTACACAGCACGCGGCAGGTATGCAGAACACGGGCGGGGACGCGCGCCGGCGGCGGGGCCTCGCGGGGCGCTCCGGACGGAGTCCGGCCGCGTCCCTCCTTGTCGTCGACGACGATCACAATCATCGGGAAACGCTGCGGAAACTTCTGGAGGATTGGGGATACCGGGTTACGGGAGCGGAGAGCGGTGAAGCCGCCGTCGCGCTGTGCAGGCAGCGCCCTTTCGACCTGATTCTCATGGACGTGCGCATGGGCGGCATGAGCGGCATAGAGGCCGCGCGCGCGATCAAGGCCTACAACCCGGCGATTCCGATACTCATTATGACCGCGTATTCCGATATTGCAAGCGCCGTGGAGGCGCTCAAGGCGGGCGCTTACGACTATCTGACCAAGCCCCTGGCCTTTGATGCGCTGCAGCCGGCCCTGGAACGCGCTCTGGACCACGCCGCGTTGCGCAACGAAGTGTATGTCCTGCGCAATGCCGCGGCCGGCGCATTCAATTCGGCGCAGCTTGTCGGCCGGAGCGCGCCCATGCGGCAGTTGTCGGCCGTGGCCGCTGCCGTTGCGCAATCGGAAGCCACTGTGCTCATTACCGGGGAATCCGGCTCCGGCAAGGAAGTTGTGGCCAGGTTGATTCATGCGGAGAGCGGCAGGCGCGACGGGCCGTATGTGGCCGTCAACTGCGCCGCTCTGAGCGAAACGCTGCTTGAATCGGAACTTTTCGGCCATGAAAAAGGCGCGTTTACCGGCGCCGAGAAGCGACGCGAAGGGCGTTTTCCGGCGGCGGACAAGGGGACAATCTTTCTCGACGAAATCGGGGATATTTCTCCCGCCCTGCAGGCCAAGCTGCTGCGCGTCATTCAGGAGCGGGAACTGCAAAGAGTCGGAGGCGATCAGACGATCAAGGTGGACGTGCGCATTATAGCGGCGACCAATAAGGAGCTCATGCAGGAAGTGAAGGAAGGGCGTTTCCGCAGCGACCTTTACTACCGGCTCAACGTGGTTTCGTTGCGGCTTCCGGCTTTGCGGGAGCGCACGGAGGACATACCGCTGCTGGCGGCGCATTTCCTGAAGAAGTTTGCGGAAAAAAACGCCAAGCGCGTCAAGGGGTTCACGCCGGGCGCCATGGACAGGATGCTCAAGTACGCCTGGCCGGGGAACGTGCGGGAGTTGGAGAACGCTGTGGAGCGGGCTGTTGTCCTTCTTGTCGGCGACTACATAAGCGAGCGCGAGCTGCCGCCGGGTCTGACGGAAGGGGACGATGCGGGGAAGCCGCGCAGAACGGATTTCGGCAACATGACGCTGGAGGAAATCGAGCGCATGGCCGTTTTGGACAGCTTGGCGCAGGCGGGCGGAAACAAAAGCGAAGCGGCCCGCAGACTGGGCATAAACCGGAAAACGCTGCTTGCCAAACTGGAGGCGGCGAACAACGCCGCGCAACACTGAACGGTTGCGCTTGTTCCAGAGCGGATGGATAGTGAAAACATTCATCCGCTCCGCAGGGAAGCGGCCTGAGCCGGCGCAGGGCCGGCCGGGAAATCATCTGCCTTACGGCCCCTGCCGAGGCCGCAGTCGTCGGCGTGCGGGGGCGCAGGGCCGACCGGGAAATCATCAGCCTTACGCCTGCTCAGGCTGACCCCGGCGGGGTCAAGAGGCGGAGCCTCGGCCGGGGCTTGAGGCGAAGCCCCCGGCCGCCGCCGGCGAAAATCGCCGTCGGCGTTCAGCGCACTTCCATGCTGCCGGCCGCGCCGTCGGCCTGCGCCGTCCGGTCGTACATGGCCTCCGCATGGACGGGCGGGATTGCGAAACGTCCCCTGTTCACGGCCCGTATGGTGTAGGTATAGGTAAACGGCGCCGTCGTCAGGTCCGTAAACAGGAGCATGCGGTCCTCGCGGGGTTCCGCCCGGAGCGGGAGATCGGGGTTGCCGTCGCCGGCTTTGCCGCCCCCGCCGTTTGCCTCCGAAACCATTTCAAAGCCGCCCGGCAGCAGGTCCGCTATCACGCAGTCGGGCTCGGCGCGTCCGTGCGCCCGCGCCGTCACGGACACCGTGACCTGCTCGCCCAATTTGACGGAAGTCGTCTCCCGCCCTTGAGCGTCCAGATACACGCGCGTCGCTTCCAG
>JAITEY010000055.1 GCA_031281815.1 Desulfovibrio sp.
ATGAAAAAGAAACCGCATCTTTCCCTGCGGCCCTGGTTGCGTGATTTTCACGCCAGAGCCGCCTATCTTACCGCTGTGGGCTTCAGGCAGACCCCCACCAACACCCGCGAGTTCCTCGCCCGTCTGACCGCGCGCTATGTCACGAAAATCCCCGAGATTGCCGATGTGCGTGACGATTTGGCCCCCACCGGCGATTTCAGCGTGCCTCTGCGCATCTATCACCCCGACCCCGGCGAGGAACTGCCCGTGCTGCTGTTCTTCCACGGCGGCGGACACATGTGCGGCAGCGTGACGGTGTATGACCCGATCTGCCGCAAGCTGGCGGCGGCGGCGCGGCATGTCGTGGTGGCCGCCGACTACAGACTGGCCCCGGAGAATCCCTACCCGGCCGGAGTGGATGACGCCCTCGGCGTCGTGCACACCGTTCCCGGTCTGTTGGCGGAGCGCGGGATACGCTTCAGGAACGAAGTATCCATCGCCGGGGACTCGGCGGGAGGCGCCCTGTGCGCCGCGGTCAGCCGTCTGATGCAGTTTGAGCCGGGCAGGCGGATCAAGCGCCAGGCGCTGATTTACCCCAGTCTGGACTATACCCTGAGTCTGCCGAGCGTTGAGGAAAACGCCGACGGCTACATGCTCCAGACGGCAAAAGTTGTCTGGTATCTGGACAACTATTTTCCGCGCGGGGTCAACCGCAAGGCCGTTTCTCCGCTGTTCGGGGAATTTACCGACAAGTTGCCCGAGACGCTGGTTGTCACGGCGGAATTCTGCCCGCTGCGGGATGAAGGCGTCGCGTACTGCCGCAAAGTGCAGGAGGCGGGAGTCAAGGCGCGGCAACTCCACTTGGGCGATATGATCCACGCGTACCTCAACCTGGAAGACCTTGTGCCCGATGCGTGCGCGGAAACCTACGAGGCTGTCGCCGCTTTTTTGAACGGAAAGGATTTCTGAACGGCGCCGTCCGCCGGTAAGGCGTTGCGGTCAGCCTTGGATGCCGGATGCTCTTGCGAGATACCTGTCTCGGCATCGGCAATTACAGCGGCGGCGGCGCGGGCATATAGCCCAGGCCGGAGCTTCCCGGCGGCGCGAGCGCCGGGTCCCGTTCGGAGGCCGGCTGCCCTCCCACAGGCGGCAACAGACGGTTTCCGGCAGGCGCAGCGGTCTTGGGCGGCGTTGAAATCGCAGGCAAGGCAGGCGACTCGGGCTGCGCGGCGGAAGTCGGGGGCTGAGCGGCCGGCGCAGGCGCAACGGGAGCGGGCGCGCTTGCCGGAGTCTGAGCGGGCACAGAAGTGCCTGCGCTTGCGGGAGGTTGCGTGGGAGCGTTTGCGGGTGTCTGCGTGGGAGCGTTTGCGGGAGTCTGCGCGAGGGGAGGTTGCATGGGAGCGTTTGCGGGCGTCACCGCATTGCCGCTGCCTTGGGCGGACGCTTGGCCGGCCGTGCCCGGAGGCGGCGCAAAGGCCGTCGACGGTGTGACGGAAGGCACGGGCGCGGCGGTGGAAGCGCCCGGCGCGGGAACGGGAGCGGAAGGTTGGGCGCCCGGTACTGAAGAGTGCGCCGGGGCCGATGTTGCGCGCTTGTAGCCGGGCGCGGGAACGCAGCCTTCCGGGCACACGGGTTCGGGGAACAGTCCGGCGGACCCGGCAGGCGCTTGGGGCGTTGCGCTTTTCACGTCTTTTTTTGCTGCCGTTTTTCCGGTCTTTTTACCCGCCGTTTTGCGGGATGCGCGCGCGGGGGCGCTTTTGCCCGCGCCGCCTTTGTCGGCGGTGATTTTGCCTGCTCCGCCTGTGCGCGGTTCCACAGCGCTCCCGCTCCGAGCCGCGCCGTCCGTCCCGTGGGTAACGAAAGCTTGTGTGCGGGCAGCGTACTGTTTCCACAGAGGATCGGCGCTGACAACGACCTGTCCTGTCATCGCAAGGGGGCGGGTCGGACCGGAACCGGCCGCATCATAATCTTCGGGCAAGGTATGCTTTGCCTGGTAGTTCGCATACTCCGGCGCGCGCGAGCAACCCCCGGTCACAAGGGTTGCGGCCGCTGAGAACAGGAGCGCGACGGCTGCGGCGGTCGCTCCGCTCAGCCCGCGGGACTGTCCGGGCCCGAGCGCGGAACCGGTTGTGGAGTGAAACATCATGGCCTCCCTTCCTCACTCTCATCGGCTTTTTGACGCTTCACATTAGGGATTGTTTTTCGACCGGCCCCGACCGCGAACGGCGCAATTCCGCGCGCGGACGCCTTTCAGCAGCCGGCGATATGCGCCGTTCCGCCGCCCGGCAGCGTTTCCGTGGCCCAGGTGATTTTTTCATTCCAACTTTTCGACTGATCCCGGTCAAAAATAACCAGCCAGCCCTCGGATGCGCCGCAAGCGGCCATATATATGGTTCATCCGGCTTACGTGTACTTTTTGACAAAGGTGAGGACACGGGCTCCAATCGAAAAGACTGAAACGCACCGAAAAGGCGGAATCACTATAACATACAGAATAACATACAGAATAACATACAGAGATATTTCAATACTCGACAACAACACTGCCCGGCCATGTCTTCCTCGCCGAATTAAGAGCATATTGAGATAATTCTATCGCATTTACCCTTGACATTATCTCAAACAGGCGTATTCTGTACTCGGCAAAGTCGGGGAAGGAGTCCTGGTCCGCCATGCGCGCAGCGGCAGGATGTGGACGTTCCCGGCTTGGTCGGCGTTTCGGGCTGCGTCGTTTTCGCTCTTCATGTTGGGAAGACGAGAAAAAAGCGGCGTTAATGACGGAACCTCAACACTCAAGCGACTTCCGCATGCAGCGGCCGCCTTGCGGGAGATTGCTTGCGTTGCCGGACCTCGGCAGGTCCGGCGGCTCTCGAAAAACCTGCAGGTTTTTTTGTTGATTTGTCCTTGACGAGTGCCGCCGGTTTGTTTGATGCCGGCAACATACCGCCTTTATGGAGGAGGGTCCATCGCATCAACGCATGTGCTGCGTCGTTCGGTCATATCCTCTGCTTGCGACGCAACGCGCCGGCGCGCCTTGCGGCACGCGGAAAATGAGAATACAGTATGCGGATGAGCGATACAGCTTTTCATATCCGCCCGGAAGCGGCAGGGTTTGACCCGTATGTGCCGGGACTGTCCGTTGCCGAAGTCCGTGAGCGTTTCGGGCTCTCTACGATAATCAAGATGGCGAGCAACGAGAACCCCTTGGGTATTTCCCCCGAGGCGCTTGAGGCTGTGCGGCGTTGCGCCGGGTTCGGCTTCCGGTATCCGCGTGAAGGCAATCCGGACCTCGTCGCGGCTCTGGCCGCGCACCACGGCTTGCCCGAGGATTGTTTCGTGCCCGGCAACGGTTCGGACGAGGTCATTGACCTGCTGCTCCGGGTCTGTCCTGTGCCCGGCCGGCACAACGTGGTCGCCTCCCGGCCGTCCTTCAGTATGTACAGGGTGTTGAGCCGGCTGTGCGGGGTGGAGTTCCGGAGCGTGCCGCTCAAGGAGGATTTTTCCTTCGACCTGCCCGGTCTGGCGGCCGCGGCGGACGACGACACGGCGTTGCTCTTCCTCACCGTGCCGGACAACCCTTCGGGCGCGTGTCCCCCGCGTGCGGATGTGGAAACCCTGGCCCGCCGGCTTCCTCCCGCCTGTCTTCTGGTGCTGGACGAGGCGTACATCGACTTTTGCCTTGACCCTGAAGAGCAGTCTTTCCTGCCGTTATTGAACGATTACGGCAACGTCGCCGTGCTGCGCACCTTTTCCAAGACCTACGGGCTGGCCGGACTGCGCCTCGGCTGCGGGATACTCCCGCCGGCATTGGCCGCGGTGCTGCGCGCTGTGCATATGCCGTTTTCCGTCAATATCGCCGCCGAGGCAGCGGGCATCGCCGCTTTGGACGACAGGGAGTTTTACGAGGAAACGCGGCGCGTTGTCGCCGAAGGCCGCGCCCTGCTGCACGAGGAACTGTCGGTCCTGGGCTTTATCGTGTATCCCTCGCAGGCCAACTTTCTGATGTTCCGGCCGGGAGCGGCGCATACCCTGAGCGCCGTGGAACTTTTTGAAGGATTGTTGGCACGCGGCGTGATTATCCGCCGGCTCGCAAGCTACGGGCTTGAGGAGCACTTGCGGGTCAGCGTGGGCACGGCGCGGGAGAACAGAGAATTTCTCCGCTGTGTCCGGGAGTTGTGCGCGTGAAGGAAGGTCTCCGCTGCCGGACGTTCCTCAACAGGACGGCTGCCGAAGGCGGCAGGGCGTTGTGCGCATGAGGGTCCGCCGGGGCCGCGTCTTCCCGCGGATGAGCCTGATGGGGATGGAACGATGACGGAGCGCGTTCGCAGCATGATTGTGACCATTGACGGCCCGGCCGGGGCGGGCAAGAGCACCCTGGCCGGGCGCGTGGCCGAGGAACTCGGTATACCTTGTCTGGATACCGGGGCCATGTTCCGGACCCTGGCCCTGGAATTGCAGCGCGCGGGTTTCGACCCGGCATGCGCCTCCGGGCCGGGCGCCCGTGAACTGGAGCAGGCTTTTGCCGCCTGCGGGTTCAGTCTGGAAGGCGTGGGTGCCGCATCGCGCCTTTTGTGCCGGGGACAGCCGGTCGGCGACGAGATACGCACGGAGCAGGCGGGCATGGCGGCCGCCGCGGTCGCCGTTCTGCCCGATGTGCGGGAATTTATGAAAAAGACCCAGAGGGCGCTGGGCGACAAGTACCCCCTGGTCGCGGAAGGGCGGGACATGGGCACGGTGATTTTTCCCGAAGCCTTCTGCAAGATTTACCTGTCGGCCTCGACGCGGGTACGGGCCGCGCGGCGTCTGCTGCAGTTGCGCGCGGCCGGTCGGGATGCCGATATCCGCGAGATTGAGGAGCGTATCCGGGAACGGGACGTACAGGACGAGAGCCGTGCGTCGGCGCCTTTGCGTCCCGCGGACGATGCCGTGATTGTCGATACCACGGACATGGATGCGGACACGGTCTTTGCGGCCATCATGCGGGCGGTGCGCGAGGCACGGGCAGCCGCGCCCGTCGCCGTGCGCATGCGCCGGCGGGACCGGGAAACGGGGAGCGAAGCCGTTTCGGACCTGCTGGAACGGGGCGAATACGGTGTGTTGTCTCTTGACGACGGGAGTTCCTGGCCCTACGCCGTGCCCTTGTCCTACGTGTTGTCGGAGGGTGCCGTCTATTTCCATTGCGCGCCGTCGGGGCGCAAGGTCGCGATTATGGCCCGGAACAACCGGGTATGTTTTACCGTGGTTGCGGATACCGAGCCGGTGTATGAGGGGTCCTTCTCAACGTATTACGCGAGTGCGCTGATCACCGGGCGGGTGTTCCCGGTCGTGGACGAGGAGGAAAAAAAACGCGTCCTTGTGCTGCTGGCGGAAAAATATTCTCCTGCGCATGCGGACAAGGCCGGGATGTATGCGGAGCGGAGTTTGAAGAACACGGCGGTGTACCGCATCGTTCCGGAATTGTTGAGCGGGAAGGCCAAGCGCCGGCCGTCGCAGGACGGGTAAGGGCGCAGGCGCATGAATCCGCGGCAGGTTTGCCGTAATAGGCTTGCGACCTCTTTTTTTGCGTTCATGTTCATGGACAGTGCAGGTGGGCTCCGTTGCTTCGTCATTGTTATCGGAAGAGTCGAGAAACTCAGCGGTATCAAACAAGGAGAGTTGTTGGGCAGTTACTGAATTTGATTTGGACTTTTCCGTTTTCGTGCCAAAAGTATTGCTTTGCATTTGAGCAATTGTTCTTGAAGCTCAGAAATTTCAGCACGTAAGTCGGCAATGTCCAGTTCATTTTGGGCGATGATCTCTTTCAGTAATTTTGGATCATCTGGAAGATTTTTATTGTTCATGCCATCTATTTACAGAATGCTGATTACCTTGTCAAGAAAAAATTATGCTAATATAGAAAAATTTTTTGATGGATGGCCTTGAGTTTGTAGTGGATTAATGCCCTCAAGCAAGAGAAATAAATATCTTTTATCTATATATTGTACTTCTTGTTCAGAGCAAGGCCAGAAAAAACGAAAGCCTTCGAGTCTTTTTTGCCACAAGCAAAAGCCGTTACGATCCCAGTATAA
>JAITEY010000065.1 GCA_031281815.1 Desulfovibrio sp.
AAATTGTGCCCGTGCGTGTTCTCACATTTGCCCCCGTAATTGCGCAGGGCATGCGCCGCCGAAAACTCCGCACGCACACTCAGTTTCCAGTAAGCCTTGCTCATCCGGCTCCCCGCGTCACCCTATGCTTTTCCCCGGCCGGCAGGCACGTTGACGCACATAGGATCATAATGCGGCCCTGCGACGCCCTGTGCCCTTCCCCGGCCGGCAGAAGCAGGCTCTCCTGCCGGCCGGATCCAGACCAGCGATCCTTGACGCCCTTCATCCCCGCGTCTGTGCGAGAAGAAAAGCCCCGGCAAAGAGCAGGTACACAAATCAAGAGAAAAAATATTCCCGGCAGGCATCCCTACCCGCATGAGCTGGTCACGCGTCAGCCGCCAGAGATCCATCGTCTGTTTCTCCGCATCAAACCACGGGGCAAAGGCCGCCAGCCACTCTTTTCCGAAATTGACGAACTCGGACGCGCCCGGCCCCAACGAAGGCCCGCGCACCGCCAGAACCCCGGCCGGGTCAAGCCCGTACGCTTCGCAAAAGCGCGACAACCCCACTGCCGGATAGTCCGCCGCATTGCCGCGCCACCCCACATGCAGGGCGGCAACGGCCGAGCCGTCCCCGGCGGCGAAAAACAGGGGCTGGCAATCAGCCGTCTTGACAAGCAAACCCAAACCTCGCTCCCGCGTACAGGATCCGTCGGCTTCCAATGCGGAAGGGAGCTCCGTCGGCGTCGGCCGGGCATCCACAATAAATCCGTCCTTGTGCACCTGGCAAAGTTCAACCCAACGCGCAAGCCCGATCGCCGCAAGCAACGCTTCACGGCGAGTTACGGCATCTCCGTCGCCGGACGCGGACAGATGGATGCTCCCGCACAACGCCGTCCCGAATACACAGCCGATTTCCGGCAAGCCTGGGAAAGCAAAAGGAATACATCCTCCCTGACGGTAAACACCGGACCATGCGCCCCAAGTGTCTTTCGATTCCATCGCTTCGGCGGCAGGCAGGGACGCATCCGGGCTCTGCCCGGAACAAGCCGGCAGATTCCGCGCAGAGCGCAGTTCTCCCGCCGCGATTTCAGGAACAGCGCGACTCACGGCCTGATCCACAGCACGCCGTCTTCCGTGCATAACGCCCTGAGCGGCATGTCGAAGTTCTCTTTCGGCACTTCGTCCCT
The DNA here is from genome assembly GCA_031281815.1 of Desulfovibrio sp. Classification (GTDB taxonomy): domain Bacteria; phylum Desulfobacterota; class Desulfovibrionia; order Desulfovibrionales; family Desulfovibrionaceae; genus Frigididesulfovibrio. The sequence goes on from JAITEY010000065.1 coordinate 1,169, forward strand.
CACCTGAAACGCATAGCAAAACCCGACGGTCACCACGTCCGCATACGCCGGCCGCGCCAGCAACCTGTCGTAAAAACCGCCGCCCTGTCCCAACCTGTAGCCCGCGCGGTCAAAGGCCGTTCCGGGAACCACCGACAGGTCCGGCACGGGGTCGTCCTCTTCCCCGTATGCCGGCGTCGGAGGTTCCGGTATGCCGAACGCACCGACGCGCAGATGTTCCGGCCCGGCACAGGGCACAAGGCGCATTGCCTGCGCCGCCCGCGGGCCGTGCGTCCCGCTGTTCCCTCCGGACCGTTCCGGGTAAAACCCGGATGTCTCCCGTGCTTCAATCAGGGGCAACAACACGGTCTTACCCTGCTCCAAGGCCGACCTGAACAGAAACGAACAATCCGTCTCCCCGCGTACCGCGACATACAGTCCCACAACTTTCGCCTTCGCCCACGCCCCGCACGCGGCAAGATGCGCGCCGGCCGCGCGGGAAAGCGCCTCACGCTCTTCCCCGGACAAGGCTCGGCGCAGGGCGCGAAACCGGACGCGCAGGGCGGCTTTTTCCTCTGCGACCCCCGCTGCGGGCATCAGTCGGTCAAAATCATGCCGCGCGCGGCCGCCGTTTCGTCAAGTCGCCGCACCGGCAGATTGCGGGGAGCGTCAAGCAACGCAGCCGGATTGCTCTCCGCCGTCTTGACGAGTTCCTCCAGTGCATCGCAGAAGGCATCCAGCGTCTCTTTGCTCTCCGTTTCCGTCGGCTCAATCATCAGGCATTCCTTGACAATCAGGGGGAAGTAAATGGTCGGCGCATGAAAACCCTTCTCCAACAGGGCCTTGGCCAGATCCAACGCATGCACTCCGTATTTCCCAAGAGAGTCCGCTGAACAGACAAACTCGTGCATGCAGGTGCGGTCATAAGGGATTTCAAGCAATCCGCGCAGACGGGCGCGCATATAATTCGCATTGAGCACGGCATAATCCGAGGCGCGGGCCAGTCCGTTACCTCCGCAACGCAGCATGTAAGCCAGGGCTTTCAGGCAGACAGCGAAATTACCGTAAAAGGGCGCTACCCTGCCTATGCTCAAGGGCAAGTCATGCTTCAGCCCCACGCTGCCGTCGCTGTTTTCCACCACGCGCGGGCCCGGCAGAAACGGCTCAAGGCGCTCGGAAACGCCCACCGGGCCTGAACCCGGCCCGCCCCCGCCGTGCGGAGTGGCCATGGTCTTGTGCAGGTTCAAATGCACCACGTCGAAACCGACATCGCCGACGCGCAGACGCCCCATGCAGGCGTTGAAATTCGCCCCGTCATAGTAAAGCAGGGCGTCCGCCGCGCGCAGGAGTTTCACAATCTCCGGCAGATGCTTTTCAAAGAGGCCCAAGGTGTTGGGGCAGGTCATCATCAGCCCGGCTACGGAGTCATCCAGAACGGCGGCCAGAGCATCGGGGTCGACAAGTCCGTCTTTCGATCGGATGTTCACTACCTCGTACCCGGCCAGGGCGGCCGAGGCAGGATTGGTGCCGTGGGCGGAATCGGGGCAGATTATTTTCGTCTTGTGATTCCCTTTACGGCGATGATAGGCGGCGATAAGCAGTATGCCCGTCAATTCGCCCTGAGCGCCGGCCATGGGTTGCAAAGTAAAGGCCGCCATGCCGGTGATTTCCCGCAGCAGCTTTTCCGTCAGCAGTATGGCCTCAAGGTTCCCGGCGACGTACTTTTCCCCTCCCGGAATATGGGCGAGCAAGGGGTGAGTCGCGGCAAATCCCTCCAGGGCCGCGACCTTTTCCGTGAATTTGGGATTGTATTTCATCGTGCAGGAACCCAGGGGATAGAAGTTCGTATCCACCCCGTAATTCAGACGCGACAGTTGCGAATAATGCCGGACGACGTCCAATTCGGAAAGTTCCGGCAGAGCGGGGGGGCTACGGCGCAGCAACATTGCGGGCAGCATGTCGGCGGCGGACTTCGCCGGCTTCGGAGGCACAACGCCGAGGCGTCCGGGCACGGATTTCGCAAATATCGTTTCCATGGTCGTTCCTTGTCGATCAAGCGTCAGTGCAGCACCCGCGAGAGGCCCCAGGCGAGTTTTTTCACGTCTTCCGGCGTTGTTGTTTCCGTGCATGCCGTGACCAGAACGTTGTCCAGCCCTTTGTACCACAGTCCTGCCGGCACGCCGGCCGCTATGCCCGCGTCGAGCAGTTCCCCGGCGACTGCCGCGGCCGCTTTAGGCAGAGTTACGGCGAACTCGCAACCGAAAGGCGCGTCAGCAAACAGTTCCACGCCGCGCAGGGCGGTCAGGGCATCCGCAGCCTCGCGCGCCCGCAGCATGGCCGTCTCTGCCGTGTACGTCAGCCCCGCCGGCCCGAGCAGAGCCAGATGGATGACGCTGCGCAACGCGCACAGCGCCTGATTGGAACAGATGTTGGACGTGGCTTTCGCCCGCCGGATATGTTGTTCCCTGGCCTGAAGGGTGAGCACATAACCCGTTTTGCCGTCCAGGTCCTTTGTGCGTCCGACGATGCGACCCGGCATCTGCCTGACCATCTCCCGCGTGCAGGCCGTCATGCCCAGGTAGGGACCGCCGAAGGACAAACGCATGCCCAAAGGCTGACCTTCCGCCACTGCAACGTCCGCACCCGTTTCTCCCGGCGTTTTCAGGACGGCCTGCAAAACCGGGTTGACCAGCAGCACGCTGCGCGCCTTTTTCGCCCGCGTATGCGCGAACAATTCGGAAAAGTCCTGTACGACGCCGAAAAATCCGGGATTCTGGGTCAGAACGGCGGCACAGTCGTCATCCACCGCGGCGGCCAGGGCGTCTAAATCCGCCGTGCCGGACCTGTGCGGCACCGTGACCGTTTCCACATGCAGGTTCGCGGACAGGGTAGTCAGCACGGCGCGGTACAGGGGGTTGATGCACTCATCCACCACTATGCGCCGTCGGCCCGCGGCACGCACGCACATCACGGCGGCTTCGAAAAGGGCCGTCCCTCCGTCGTAGACGGAAGCGTTGGCGACATCCATTCCCAACAGCCGACAGACGGCGGTCTGGTACTCGAAAATCCCCTGCAGCGTGCCCTGGGATGCCTCGGGCTGATAGGGAGTATAGGCCGTGTAGAATTCCCCGCGCGAGGTCAGCGCGTCCACAGCTGCCGGCACGACATGGTCGTAAGCGCCCGCGCCCAGGAAACTTGTCGGCAGCGGGCTGTTTTTGCGGGCAAAATCCGCCGTGCGCCGCAGGGTTTCGTACTCGGACAGCCCGTCGGGCAAAGCGAAACTCTTGGGGCGCATCTCCACCGGTATGTCGGCGAAGAGATCCTCAATGCTTTTTACGCCCACGACCTTGAGCATGGCCTCCGTGTCTTTGGGCGTATGCGGAATATACGGCATGCCGGCCTCCCCGGTATCTTTTAACCCTGCGTATCTTTTACACTATGGCCTTCTTGGCGGGATCGGCCCGCCCCGGCCGGAATCAGTGCGTTGCTTCGGCGGTGAGCGCCGCATAGGCATCGGCGTCCAGCAGACCCGCCGGCTCGCCGGAGACGCGCAGCCGCACCATCCATCCCTCTTCGTACGGGGATTCGTTCACTTTTTCCGGGGTCTGGTCCAGTGCCGTGTTCACGGCGACGACTTCACCCGAGACCGGGCTGTACAGGTCGCCGGCGGCCTTGACCGACTCCACGGCCCCCATCTCCGCGCCCGCTTCCAGCTTCGCGCCTACAGCGGGCAGTTCGACAAAGGTTATGTCTCCCAGTTGTTCCTGGGCGAAATGGGTTATGCCCACAACGGCTTCGCCGCCTTCCAGCCGCACCCATTCATGGGTAGCGGTATACCGCAGTCCAGGAACAATGCTCATACTTTTCTCCTGTGTTGCCCGCCTGCCCGCGTTTCCGCAGAACCCTTCCCGGCGGCGCGCGCTGTTTTCTTTATTCCGCCTCGCGCCGCCCGGCATCTTTCGGATAGGAAACGTTTTCCAGTCCGAAAGCCTGGTGCAGCGCACGCACGGCCAGTTCGGCATATTTTTCGTTGATGACGCAACTCAACTTGATTTCCGAGGTGCTTATCATAAGGATGTTGATGTTTTCGGACTGCAGCGCGGCAAAGGTTTTGGCGGCCA
>JAITEY010000119.1 GCA_031281815.1 Desulfovibrio sp.
GCCGCGGTAGGCGGGGCGCTTCCTTTGCTGCTGGGCAGGGGCGACGGCGCGGAACTGCGGACGCCGCTGGGGATTACCATTGTGGCCGGTTTACTGGTCAGTCAGTTGTTGACCCTTTATACCACGCCTGTAGTGTATATTTTTATGGACAGGCTGACGCGGAAAGGGCCTGTGCGGGCGGCTGCCGCCTGAAACAAAGCCGGAAGGACATTACAAAAAAATATTCTTTTGTGATCCGGAAAGTATCACGCGCGAGGCCGGCGCGCTGTATATCACTCCGGCCGAATTTCCTTACCTGCCGCATCACACAAAGCCGTCAGCAGGCTTGCGCCGGACCGGCTTATGCGCAAGCGCCCATACCGGGCCTGCTCATATGCCTTGCCTTGTCCTTCCTGAAAATGAAAAGCCGGTGATGCGCTGAGCACACGCCCGTCCCGCACGCTGAAAGCGAGAAAGACCTCCTCTGCTCCCAAAGGAGTGTCATCGTCAAGGCGCACAAACGTGAGAATGTTCGGAACAGTGTCCCCCTCCGGCGTTTTCTCGGTGCCGAGACGCATCACGGCACGGCGGGGATGCTGCCGGGAGGCAATATCTTCGCGAAGGGAACGCAGAGCCTCGGCAACGGCGTGATTTACCTGATAATCAAGATCCATGTAGTCCCCCGTCATCAGGGCGCGCGGGTCGCGGGGAGACAAGGGCAGAAGCGCGTCAACGCCGTGGGCGAGCATGTTTTCCCTGTAGGCAATCATACCGACGCTTCCCGTCAGGACGACCGTGAGGATCAAAAGGATATAGGCCTTACGCACGGCCGCCCTCCTCGTCCGGACGCCGGCCGGTGAAAAGCCGTACACAACGCGCCGTGTACGCAGCGCCCAACAACGCCGCGCCCGTGGCCGCAAGCAACAGGGACTTTGTCTTCAGAGGCAACTCCACGGCATAATAATACTGTACCAGGAACAGGAAGAGGCAGGTACCCGAGACGCCCGACAGCACCGCGCTGCCCAGGTACAGGGCCAAGGCGAAGCCGAACAGTGCGAGGGCGAGGCCGGGCACGAAGTATCCCGCAATCGTGAGAGTGAACACGCATGCCGCGATGGGGACGAAGCTTTTCCATTTCGGCATTGCCGATCGGGCAGTTTTCTCCCCGTTTTGAGTTCCGACCGCAAGCAACGCGGGAATGAGCAACCCGACGGCGGGTCCCAGGAAGAGACTGCGCGGGAACAACAAAAACGGGAACAGAGTTGCTTCCTCGTACGGCATCTGCAAGAGCAGTAAGGCGACAAGCTGATACGCCGCCATACCCGCGAATGCCCCGTGCAGTGCCGGAGGCATAATTGCAGCCGCACGGGGGCTGCCCAGCCAGTCTTTTTCCCGCGACCAACACAGGACGACGGCGGCGCAGAGCACGAGCCACCAGACCGCCGTGAGTCGGAAGCATACAGAATAGTCAAGAGAGACGGCAGGTTCGCCGGAGATATCCCGCGCCGTTCCCGTCAGGGCGGCCGGAATAAGGCAAACGACGGCCGAGGAAGCAAGAAAGCGATACGCCGTACTCGGCATCAGAGGGATGGTTGCCGCCAGAAAGGCCGCCCATACAAAACACAGGACCGACCAATCGGACAGCACTTCGTGCATCCCCACAAGAACCCCGCCGGCACCTGCGAGTGCCAAGGTGAAACCGAAATTGCCGGTGAAGGCCCCATTTGCGCGCAACAGCGGAAAAGCGACGGCCATGATCAGCAGTGATGCGACGATGTGCGGTCCTGCGTCGAACGCATCCAGTGTGGAGAGGAACAGCAGCAGAGAAGCCAGAAACAGCAGTGCGGCCAACCATCCGCCGAGGGCAATCAACAGCCGCGCATACCACGGGGATTCCGGCCGGTCTGCTGCGGGAACGCGCGGCGGGGAATCAAGCAGGCCCAAAGATTTCAGGCGCGTCCATAGCGCCGGCCAGGAGGGGACTTCGTCGGCGCGGCTGAAGGGAAAGCCCGTTCCCTGTTTCTTTTCGGTCGGACCGCCGTCTTGCATATCCGCCTTTTGGAGCATGCCCCGTTGCATATACCTGAAAGCAACTGCCGCAGCCGCCGTCAGGCCGACAATAATCAGGCTCCATCCCAGCAAAGACAGGGCGAGGCTGCCGGAGTGAAACAGGAATTCCTCCCGAATCAGGACGGCCGCCGTGAGAAAGGCCAAGCTTGCAAGCGACAGGAACGGCATAAAGAGGTCTTGTATTTTGAAACGGTACAAGGTGCATCCCCCGACGCAGGTCGTCACATACAAAAAAACCGTCCAGACCTCGGGGTGCGGCAGAAAGAGGGAAGGGATGCTGAAGTAAGAGTTTTCCGTGGTGATCCACTCACTCAGCGTCAAGGTCAGCTTTACCGAGGCATTCAGATACAAGAGGCGGGGCAACCAACGCGCCCGCAGCCGAGAGTCGGGCTCCGCCTTCCGGGCGGCGATTTCCCAAGCCGCCAGTGCGGCGAGAGAGGCTGCGGCCGGTTCGGGCAGTAGAAGATATCGTTCGAACTCGCCGTAATACAACATGCTCCAAAGGCTGCCCGTGACGAACACAGACAGCCAGAGTGCGCTCTGCCGTCCCACAAGGGCAAGAAGAAACAGGATGACGCACCAGATTCGAAAAAGCTCCCACAATTCGGCTCCGGTCTGGTAGGTCTGCCCGAAGACCGCAAGGTGCGGACCTACGGCCAGACCGCAGGCCAGGAGGCAAACCTTTCCCGAAGGAGAGTCCGGCCCCAGGCGCAGAGCGGCAAGCCCGAAGGCCGATATTGCTCCGGACGTCAGGCCGAATCTGGCGAAACGGTGCATATCGTTCCAGTCGGCGGCAATAAAAAAAACGATTCCCGCGACGAACAGGAGTATGCCGCATACGGTCAGCAGTCGCTGTCGATATTGCAGCCGGCGGTGCCTTCCGGGACGGAAGCCTGCGAAGGCAAGGGCTTCTTCCCAGGCAGCGGCGCCGAGTTCGCCCTGCGTCCGCATACGGCACAAGGCATTCCTGGTCGGAGGGTGGAACGCGTTTTCGTCCGGCACGGCCGCATTATTTTCCGCAACGGATAATTCCGCACCGCGTGCGTCGTCGGGAGGCATTCCGGTTTCATCCTTTAAAAGAGTGTTTCCAATGTCAACATATTTCCCCTCCCCGTGTCCGACAGCCGGCGAATATCCTCTTGCCTCTTGAGGGATTGTGTGCTATGCAGGCAATCAAGACAGATTCTTGATAAGAAGTTTTTTGAGGCTTGCGCGCGGAGCTGCTTTCCCGCAGGCGCGAAGTGTATCTAAAAAAGGCGCGAAGGCAAATTTTTTATGCCGGCGCCGACCTCAAGCCAAGGAGTCCGAGTATGGATGTAGTTATGTTGTCGCGTC
>JAITEY010000133.1 GCA_031281815.1 Desulfovibrio sp.
TAGCGTCTCGCCTCCAGGTCGCCGAGGTGTTCCGTGACCAGCGCAAGCAAAATGGGGTCGCGTTGGTAATTCATGACTTCAAGCTGGACGGTCAGGCATTCCTGCGGCGTGCGCGCGGCGACGCCCACGGGGTCGAAACGCTGTATAATCTTCAATACCTTTTCCACCGAGGCAGTATCCGTTCCCGCGAGAGCAGCCAGTTCCTCTGCCGAAGTCTGCAGGTATCCGGATGAACTCAGGTTGCCGATTATTGTCTCACCGATGCTTTTTTCCTGTTCAGAAAGCTTGGAAAGGTGCAATTGCCAGCCGAGGTGGCCTTCCAACGTCGGCTTGCTTGAAAAGCGGCTTTCAAAGCCTGCGCCGTCTTCGGGGCTTTCGAACTCGCGCACCGCAGATTGTCGCGAAGTGCTTGAAAATTCGCCGAGATAATCCTCCCAGTCCGCATTGCGCGCCGCCTCGACGGAATAGGCGTCACGGTCTTCCTCCCGCTCGGCGCGGCGTTCCTCCGCGGGTTGGGGTGATTCTTCAAGTGATTCTTCAAGAAAGGGATTCTCCTGCAGTTCCTGCTGTACGGTTTCCAGCAATTCCAAGTGCGAAAGTTGCAACAGCCTGATCGCCTGCTGCAGCTGAGGCGTCATAATCAACTGCTGCGTCAGTTTAAGCTGCTGTCTCAGTTCGAGGCCCATGAAACGTCCTTGGAAGTCTGTCTGCCCGAGAGTATGCCATGCTGCCGGCTTTTATGCAAGTGTCGTGCCGGATTTTCGTCATACGAAGGTTTTTTCCGAAAATTTTCGCTGCGGGCTTCAGAACATGCGCCGTTCCATAACCAGGAGGTTTTCCACATGCGGGGTATAGGGAAACATATCCGCCGGGAAGCTTTTCACCGCACGCCAGGCCGGCGACAGGAGGGCGACGTCCCTGGCCTGGCGAGGCGCGTCGCATGACAAGTAGAGCAGACGCTCGGCCGGAACCTCAAGCAGCAGTTCAATCACGTCGGCGCTCAGACCCGCGCGCGGGGGGTCGACGACGATAAGCTGCGGGGTCGGCAGGCCGCGCATACGTTCAGGGCAGGGACTGCCCTGGTGGAAAAAGCACTGTTCAAAGCCCGCCGCTGCCGCGTTTTCCTGAGCCGCGGCAACAGCGCCGGCGGACAGTTCCACGCCGTGCACAGCGCGCGCCGTCCCGGCGAGGCACAGAGCTATGCAGCCCACCCCCGAATACAAATCCCAGACCGTTTGCGACCCTGCCGGCCCGGCCGCTTCGGCCGCAAGCGCGAACAATGCCCGGGCGCACAGCGTATTGGTCTGCAGAAAAGCGTCATACGGGGCTTTGACCGTGATGTTCCCGTATTGTTCCAGGCGATGCTCCGAACCCGTCGCATACACCTGTCTTTCGCCTTCGGCGACATCGGAAAGACGGGCGCGTTCGCTGTGGATGAACCCCGTCAACCCGAAATGCTCCGTAAGTTCCTTACCGAGTATTCGGATTTTTTCGGCACGGCTCAAGCCGGTTTCATGCTTGTTTCCGTGAGTACCGCATTCGGCGTCCGCCGGACCTTTTTCGCCGCGTACCGCATGCTCCGGGCCGCTTATGATTTCCACAAGGATCTGCCGTCTGCCTGCCGGGGCATACTCGGGGGTATGCACGACGAGACTGCGCAGGTAGCCTCGGGGACCGACGGACCGGGAGAGGTTTGTGTCGCACGGCTTGCGGGCTGCTTTCCGCCGGGCGCCTTCCCCGCCTTCCCAGGCCGGCAGACCGAGGCCGTGCGCCCGCGCGCGCATATAAGCAGACAGGCGCATAACTTCGGAGTCCTGCGCCGCACAGGCGGTCACCGGCACAACCGTCTTGCCGCCGCGTCTGCGCAGGCCGAGCGCAAGTCCGGCTTCCCGACCCGCTTCGGACGCCGGAGCGAAGGCATACGCCATCCTGCTGCGCCAGGCCCGGCGTTTGGGAGACGGCAGGAGTTCGGCCACGTCCGGGTTTTCCATCCTGCCGATGCGCGTCAGGGAATTGCGCACATGATCCCGCTTCCAGGCCAGTGCGGCATCGTAGGAAAAATGTTGCAGGGAGCAGGCGCCGCATTCCCCGGCATGGGGACAGAAGGGTGCGGCGCTGTGGGGTGAGGCCGCGAGGGTTTTCACAATCGAGGCGTAAAGGATGTTTTTCCCGACACTGCGTATCGCGGCAATGACCGTGTCGCCGGGCAGCCCGCCGTCCAGAAAGACCACCCTGCCCTCATGCCGGGCTATTCCCGTGCCGTTTACGGAGATATCCGAAACCGCCAGGGGGCCGATGAGGCCGTCTTTTTCACAGCCGGGAGAGAAAACGGTATTCAAGCCTCTACTACCGGGTAACACCTGTTTTTTACGCCTCCGGCGGCCGGGGGCGCTGCCCCGGACCCCGGCCGGGGGAATTATTTACCCCCCGCCCCCCCCCAGGGGGCGCAGCGTAACTTTGTACGGTTCACCGGACAACAGACCGCCGGACCCGGCGCCCCCCGCAGCCGC
>JAITEY010000172.1 GCA_031281815.1 Desulfovibrio sp.
CGTTCTTCGCGCGGCACGGAGCAAAGATGTTCCGGACATCCGGCAACCGCCCGGTGCGGCCTTCGAAAAATCGGCTCGGGAACATCCCGGTGCTTCCCTTCACTTCTCACTTCTGAAACTTCAGGGAGTTGACTATGGACGGCAAAGCCTCGGGCGGGACCGGGGATACTTCCCCGACATATGCTGCCCAAACGCCGGCGAAAAAGAGCGAATCAAGAGGCGAGGTGCTGTTCCAGGTGTTTTGCGCCGTGATTTTTCTCGGCATGATCGGCCTTGTGTTCTACAATGCCTTCCTCCGCTATGTCTTCGGTTCCAGTTTTGCCCCCAGCGAGGAATGGGCGCGTTTCCTGTTTATTTACATTACCTTTTTCGGGGCGATTGAGGCATTTTACCGCAACAAACACATCGCCGTGGACATGTTTGTAGGGCTGACGAGCGGCGCAACGCGCAAGGCCCTGGATATCGCGGCCTCCCTGCTGACTTTGGCCGTCCTGGCCTTTCTGCTTTGGGGCGGCATTGTGTTTCTTCAACAGACTATGGACACCTATTCCGTGGCCACCGACGTCAACATGGGCTTCATCAACGGCACGCTGCCCGTCATGGCGGCCGCGGCGCTGGTCATACGGGGCAGGGACTTTATCCGCCTGCTGCGCAAGCCGGCGAGCGGGTTTACCAGGGCAGGGACTCCCACGCTTGAAGAACTGCTGGACAAGGAGTGAGCCGTGGAACAGATCGGCTGGTTTTTCGGAAGCCTTTTTTTCTTTCTGGCTCTGGGCATTCCAATCTCCATGGTTCTTGCGATCTGCTCCGTTGTGCTCATGATCACGGCGGACGCTTGGGATGTGATGACCATCCCCAACAGCATGCTGGACGGTGCGGACAACTTTCCGCTCATGGCCATCCCCTTTTTCGTTTTCGCCGGGGAAATCATGGCCGCAGGAGGCTTGTCCAAGCGCGTGGTGCAGCTTGCCCAGATCATCATCGGGCGCGTCAAGGGCGGCCTCGGCTATGCGGCCATCATGGCCAGTATCATTTTCGCCGGGCTGATGGGCAGTTCCGTCGGTGAAGCGGCCGCGCTCGGAGGGCTGCTGCTGCCCATGATGAAAGAAGCCGGCTACGACCACGGCCGCGCAGGCGGCATCATCGCCTCCGGCGCCATACTCGGCCCCATCATCCCGCCCAGCACCAACTTCATCATCCTCGGGGCCACAGTCAGCCTGTCCGTCACCAAACTGTTCATGATCGGACTCTTTCCGGGTCTGATGCTCGGTCTGGGTCTGATGATCGTCTGGCGGTTCATCGTGCGCAAGGACGGCTACACCGAAGTGCTGACCTTTACCCGGCAGGAATGCATAACCATACTCAAGGACGCCAGCCCGGCCTTCATGCTGCCCGTCCTGTTGCTCGGCGGCATCCGCTTCGGCGTGTTCACGCCCACAGAAGGCGGAGCTTTCACCGCTGTGTTCGCCATAGCGGTGTGTATGCTCTGGTACCGGGAACTTTCTCTGCGCGAACTGCTGCGCGTCAGCGCGACCGCGGCGCGCACCACCTCGGTGGTCATGCTCATCGTGGCCACAGCCACGGCCGTCGGCTACTTCATCACCCTGGCTCAGATACCGACGCACATCGCAAGTCTGTTTTCCGGCTTTATCGACTCGCCGAACCTCCTGCTGACCATTATCATGATTTTCCTGCTCATAGCGGGCATGGTCATGGATCTCACCCCCAACGTGCTGATTTTCGCCCCGGTGTTTTATCCCCTGATCCAGCAGGCGGGGATTGATCCCTACCATTTCGGCCTGCTCTTCATCCTCAACCTGGGCATAGGGGTCATCACCCCGCCTGTGGGCACAGTGCTCTATGTGGTCTGCGGCATAGGCAACATCTCGCTCATGCAACTGGTAAGCAAAATGCTGCCTTTCGTCCTGGTGGAGATAGCCATACTTTTCCTGTTGATGTACTTCCCCAAACTGTCGCTCGTTCCCATGAGCTGGCTGATTTAGAGGTTCCATGCCGTGTTTCGAGCATAACCGGCGGGCCGCGCCCCCCGCAGCTCACCGCAAGCCGCTCCGGGCAAAGCCCGGAAGCGTCCTCGGCAAATGTTGCTTCGTGCTTGACCTTGACGGCACGGTCTACCTTGGAGACAGGCCCATCAAGGGCGCGGTGGAATTCATCCGGCGCGCATGGGATATCTGCGACTTTTACTTTCTGAGCAACAATACGTCCCGAGGGCCTGCCGCCTACATAAAAAAACTCGGTGGTATGGGCATCCCGGCCGAGGCCGGGCAACTGCTTTCCCCTACCCTGCCGCTTGTCGCCTACCTGCGCGAAACCGGCATCGAAAGGGCGTACCTTGTCGGCAACCGCGACTACGGCGCGGCCCTTGCCGAGGCCATGCCCGAACTGCGCCTCGGCTCGGAAGGCGCGCAAGCCGTCATCCTGGCCTACGATACGGAACTGACTTATGAAAAATTGCGGATTTCCGCACACCTGCTGCAAAAACCGGAAACCGTCTACCTGGCCACGCACCCGGACCCGGTCTGCCCCGACCCGGAAGGTCCCCTGCCGGATGTCGGCAGTTTCACCGCCCTCTATGAAAAGGCCGTCGGGCGGTTGCCGGAGCGCATTTTCGGCAAACCCGACCCATCCGTACTCGGGCCGTTGCCTTCCCTGTACCCGCGCGAAGCGACGGTCATCGCGGGGGACAGGCTGAGCACGGACAAAAAACTGGCCGACAACGCGGGCATAGATTTTATACTGGTCCTGAGCGGCGAGGCGAAAGAAGAGGACCTGCGCGGCGAAGAACGCCTGCCTTGGCGCACGGTGCGCGACTTGGGTGAACTTTCGGAGGAGGGCATATGACGGGCGGGCGCGAGGTCCGCGTTGTGATTATCGGCGGAGGAGCGACCGGGACCGGCGCGGCGCGCGATCTCGCCGTGCGCGGCATCCCCGCCCTGCTTCTCGAACAGGGCGATCTCTGCTCCGGAGCCAGTTCGCGCTTCCACGGCCTGCTGCACAGCGGTGCGCGTTACGCAGTGGGGGACCCGGAAGCCGCGCGCGAGTGCATTGAGGAAAACAGGATACTGCGCCGCATCGCGCCTGCCTGCGTTGAAGAATGCCAAGGCTGGTTCGTGCGTACCCCGGAAGACGACCCGGCTTTCGAAGCCCGCTGGACGGAAGCCTGCCGGGCCTGCGGCATAGAAGCTCGGCCGGTCGACCTCAAGGAAGCGCGCCGCCTGGAACGCGCCCTGACCCCGGAGGCGCGGGCCGTGTACCGCGTGCCGGATTCCGCCGTGGACGGCTTCCGTATGGTCCGGTACAACGCCATGGCCGCCCTGCGTCTCGGCGGGCGGATCCAGACCTACACGCGGGTCGCGGGCATAGAGGTCGTACAGGGCGCGGTACGCGGGGTCTGGACCGAAGGCGCCGGCGAAAGGCGCTTTGTCCCCTGTGAATACGTCATCAACGCGTCCGGCGCCTGGGCGGGCGCAACGGCGGCTCTGGCCGGCGTGGATGTGCCCGTATCCCCCGACAGGGGGCTGTTGCTCGCCTTCAACCACCGCTTTGTCGAACGGGTGGTGAACAGGCTGCGCAAAGCGACAGACGGGGATATTTTCGTCCCGCACGGAACCGTCGTCATTTTCGGCACCACGTCAACTCCCGTGCGCCGTCCGGATGATACGGACACTGACCCCGCCGAGGCGCTGAATCTGCTGAACGAAGGCGAAGCCCTTTTCCCCCGGCTGCACGACTACCGCATCCTGCGCGCCTTCGCGGGGACGCGCCCTCTGTATTCCCCGGACCCCTCCGCAGGCCGAGCGGCCACCCGCAACTTCGTCATCCTGGACCATGAAGAGCACGGTCTGAAAGGCATGGCCACGGTAACCGGCGGCAAATTCACCTCCTTCCGGCTGATGGCGGAAAAAGTCTGCGATTTGGCCGCACGCCGCCTCGGCGTAGATGCGCCGTGCCGCACGGCGGAAGAACCCGTTCTTCCCGCGCCCTCCGCAGAGCTTATGCGTCGCGCCGGCAGGGTTTTCCCGGCGGGAGGCGCGGCCCCCGCAGCCGCCCGCCTCGGCGACGGGCTGGCAAAAGCCGTGGAAGCGGCGGAAAAACTCCCCTGGAAAAAACTGCTGCTTTGCGAATGCGAGATGGTAACTTTGGCGGAGTTTGAAGCCGCCGCTTCCGAAGCGCGCGGACTGTCCGTACCCGCAAGCGGAAATCCGTGCCCCCTGCAAACTCTCTCGGGCCGCGCCGGGCAGAACCTGCCGGCGTTTTTACGTACAAACGAAGGGTCGCTCCCTCCGCAAAATCTCTTGGGCCGCTTCGGGCAGAACCCGCAAACACTGTCGAACGCAAACGCGGGGCCATGCCTCCCGCAAAGTCCTCCGGCCGTGTCCCTGAGCGATATCCGGCGGCGGACCCGTCTGGGCATGGGCACCTGCCAGGGCAATTTTTGTGCCTTGCGCGCCGCAGGCGCATCAGTTGAGGCCGGCCAGGAGACGGAGCCCGATCCGCTGCGTATCCTGCGGGATTTTCTCGAGGAACGCTGGCACGGCATCCGCCCCGTGCTCTGGGGCAGGCAGTTGAGGGAAGCGGAACTGGAGCGGGGCATATACGGCGCTTCCCTCAATGTGGACGGCGCGCAGCCGGGAAGCATCAATGTACGGAGGCGGCATGTGGACACTCCCTCCCGTCAGGGAACGGACATGCCGGCAGCCGCCTGTCCGCCTGAGCGGAGCCGGCAGGCGGGCGGCTCCGGATATGAATGTGGATCTGGATGTGGATGTGGATATGGGTGTGGATATGGTCCGAAACACGCGAACGACTATGACGTTGTCGTCGTCGGCGCGGGACTTGCAGGCATGGTTGCCGCCCTGCGGGCCGCCGGACGGGGCAGAAAGACCGCCCTTGTGTCCTTCGGGGCCGGGACGCCGGCCATAGGCGGCGGGAGCATCGACATCCTGGGGTACATTGACGGAGAACCCGTCCCCGGCGACCCTTTCGCGGCCTTTGACCGGCTTGCGCCCGAGCACCCCTATGTTCTGTTGGGAGCGCAGGCGGCGGCGGAGGCCGTCAACTTTCTCAAGGATGCTGCCGCGTCCGCCGGCCTGCCCCTGCTCCAGGCCGGAACGCGTGAACGCGGCAATGCCTGGCTGCCTACGGCGGCCGGGACGCTCAAACCTGTCTGGCTGACGGGACAGGGCATGAACCCGGAAAGCCTGCGCGACGCGAAATACTTAGCTGTGATAGGCGTGGAAGGCATGAAGGATTTTTCACCCCGCTTCGTTCTCGGCGGCCTGGAGCGGAATCCGCTTTTTGCGGGCAAAATCTTGTCCGCCTCCCTGCTGCCTCCCCCGCCTTTTTTTCCGGAAACAGGCGGACGCGATGTGACGACGCTTGATCTGGCCCGTTTTATGGATACACAGGACGGCCGCGACTGGTTGCTGCGGGTGTTGCCGGGGGCCGCGGGCGCGGCGGCCGCGGCGCTGCTGCCTTCCTTTTTGGGCGTGAGCGGGAGCGCGCAAACGCATGCCGCCTTGGAGCGGGCTCTGGGTATTTCCCTGGTGGAAACGGTCTGCCTGCCTCCGGCCGTCACCGGCCTGCGTCTGCAGAACGCTTTGCGCCGCGCGTTGCGCCGCGCCGGCGCTGCCGTGTTCGACAATGTTCTGATTACCGGAGCGCAGACGGCCGGACGGCGCTGCCTGGAACTCACGGCCGAACGGGAAGGCCGGCGGCGCGTGTTCAGGGCGGAGTCTTTCATCATCGCCACCGGCGGCATCTTCGGCAAAGGCATAACAACGACGCCGGGCAAAGCCTTCGAAAGCATCTTCGCCATTCCCGTTCCCGCGCCGGAAAAGCAGGCTGTGTGGTCCGACGCGCGTTTTTTCGGGCGGACGCGGCACCGTTTCGCTTCCATGGGGGTTGTCGTCAACAGGGACTTGCAGGCTGTGGACACCGCCGACGAACCCCTGTTGTTCAATGTGTTTTTTGCCGGCAGGACTCTGGGCGGCTATGACTTTGCGGCGGAAAAATCCGGGAGCGGCGTGGCCCTTGCGACAGGCTGGTTTGCCGGAGGCAGAGCATAGGTATTGCTCACCCGATTAAACCTCGCCGCTGTTACGCGGCGTAAATGGAGTACTCCGCAAAGACATCTCCCCTGCCCGGAAACGTTTATGCGGTGAGACAACAGCATTTTCGTCGTCATGCAGTCAAACAACAGGTATGCCGTGAGTCCGCGCCACCGTTACAACCCCGACGATTGCACGGCCTGTGCCGTTTGCACCGTACATTGTCCTGTTGCCGAAGCTACGTTTGCCTTCAGGGGGCCGAAGCAGACGGGTCCGGCATACGAGCGCTTCCGGCTGGCCGGACTCAGCGACGACGCCTCCATAGAATACTGCTCCAACTGCAAGAGTTGCGATATTTCCTGTCCCTCCGGGGTACCGGTCGCAACGTTCAACATGCTGGCGCGGGCGGCGTACCGCGACAAGCGCGGAATTGCCCTCAGGGACCGACTGACTGGGTACTCGGGCGACATAGGGAGGGCGCTCCGCCGCATCCCCGCCTGCGTGCCGAACTTCGGCATGCGCAACTCCGTGTCGCGCCGGCTGCTGGACCTTGTCGGCCTGGACCGCCGCGCGCCGCTGCCCGTCTTTGCCCCCTTTGCCGAGCGCGACAGGCTCCGCAAGGGCTCGCCGGCGATCGTCGCAGCCTCAAGGTCGTATGCCGCCCCCGTGCGCCGCAGCAAAGTCGCCCTGTTCCCAGGCTGCTTCGTCAACGATTATGAGCCGCGTGTCGGGCTGTCCGTCATCGGGCTGTTGGAAAAGGCCGGGTATGAGGTCATTGTGCCGGAAAGTTTCGTGTGCTGCGGCCTGCCCCTGGTCACCGGCGGTCTTATGTCTGCAGCCCTGAAACGGGCGCGGACCAACAGCCGGGAACTGGCCCGCCTGGTCAAACTCGACATCCCCGTTATTACCCCCTGCCCGAGTTGCACACTTATGCTCCGCCACGAATACCGCGACCTTTTCTTTGATGAGGAGAGGCTTGCCGACAACGCTGCAGGTGTCAACGAAGCCTGCGCGTTTTTTCTGGGTGTGCTGGACAGGGAAGAACTTTCCCTTGCGGACGCAAGTCCTCCGCAGGAACTGCTCGCGTACCACGCGCCCTGTCATTTGCGGGCGCTCGGCCTGGGCCGGCCGGGTATTGAACTCTTGCAACGCATCCCCGGACTGCGTATAGAAGATACGGATGCGGGTTGTTGCGGCATGTCCGGCAGTTATGCATTGAAAAAGGGACATTATGAAATAGGTATGCGCATAGGCGCCGCCCTTTTCAAGGCAGTCGGGGAAAGCGGAGCAAAGCTTGCCGTCAGCGAATGCGGCACATGCCGGGTGCAGATCGGGCACGGCGCCGCCTGCACTGTTGCTCATCCGCTCACGTTGCTTGCGGAATGCCTGGGTATCCGGGGAGTCGTGGAACGCGCCGGTCGATAAAAAGTCCGGCACTGAACGCCCTTTCAGAAACGCAGGGGAGCATTCCTCCGCCGGGGAATATGAGGAGACGCTGCCCCTCCCCCCGGCAAACATTGCAAAAAGCGCCGACGGCGAGGTGTCGCGGCGTAGCCCGGATCATCACCCAAACAAGGAGTGCGTTATGAAAAAGCTGTGTATGTGTCTCACAGTCCTGTTGTTGTGCGCCGGCGCGACGTCGGTATCGGCCGCACAGGCGCAGCCCGATAAAAAAGACCTGCTGCCCGCGTACCGGTACACCCTGAAAGACGCTTTCGAGGTCAAGGGTCGACAGGGTATCGCCGTTGACGACAAGTATTATTACGTCAGCGGAAGCAAGACCCTCTACAAGTATGACAAGACGGGCAAACTTCTGCTCTCCGAAGAAAACCCCTTTGAGGGTTACGCCGTCCCCTCCAACCATATCGGCGACATCGACGTGTTCAACGGCGAATTGTTCGTCAGCGCCGAATGGTTTGAAGACGGCGTGGGCAAGGACATACAGATTGCCGTGCATGACGCGGACACATTGAAATTCAAGCGGTCTTTCAAGTTCGAGCCCGAATCCGGGCAGGAAGAGGTCTCGGGCATCTGCGTGGACCGCGACAAGCGCACGGTGTGGATGTCCTGCTGGGCTATCGGCAAGGAAAGCGGCCCCTTGAAGGGTTACAGCGACAGGTATCTGTACGAGTACAGTCTGGACGACGGCCGTTTCCTGCGCAGGCTGCATCTTGCCCCCTCGCCGCAGTGGATACAGGGCGTCTACTACTACAAGGGCGCTCTTTTTGTGACCGCCGACGACGGCGAGGCCGACGACGACGCGCCGGATCACCTGTATCGGGTCAATGTCGGGAACGATGTCAACTATGCCCTGGTGACCATGGAAAAAGCCTTCACCGAAATTAAACGCCAAGGGGAAATTGAAGGGCTGGCCTTTGATGAAAAAGCCGGCGAACTGCTGGTGCTGTTCAACCGCGGAGCGCGCATTATCCTCGGTATGCCTAAGGGTTTTTATCCCGACTACACCAAAGAAATCAGTGAAGTCTACCGCTTCAAGGTGAAGCCGACAGGGAAAAAAGCGAAAGAATAACCTGCTGCGTCCCTAAAGTTTTTCCCGTTGTTGCAGATAAGGCCTGATAAGTGCAACATTTCGCCGAAGCAAGGAGAAGCAGGCATGGAAACAGCCTACGCTGCAATCGCGCAGGGAGCGACCTCCCTGGCGACACGGGCAATACACGACAACACCGCCGCGAATGTGATTACCGGAACGCTGAACAGCCTGAATGCGGGCGGGCTGACCGGGAATCAAAAACTCGAAGCCGACTTCCGGTTTCAGAAAGAGGCTCTGAGCGCGGCAGGCATAGGCACCGGACTGGACGTAAGAGTCTGAGGCCAGCTGTATAGGAAAGATTTCGGACGGGCCGCGCGGAATCCGCCATACACATATTCCGTGGGGATCCCGGCCCGTTCCGGGATTGTAAAAAACCGCTTCCGGTTCGATGAGCCGGAGCGGTTTTTCTTTTTTCGCCGGGCTGCGCCCGGAAGCAAGAACGAACTCTCGGCCGGGTATATGTCGGATTCGGGCTTGACCTTTACTGTGTTTTGCGTGAAGGTTCGCTAAGGAGCAAGTGATGAGGGAAAGTAAAATTACCTCCGAAGCTTTGCGGTACTGGCTTGCCAAACGGGAGTTGACCCAGACGGCGCTGGCTGAGAAAGCCGGGTTGGCGCAGAACTACATTTCCCAGATCCGCGCGGGGACAAGGGCCGGCTCCTTGGATGCCCTGCAGAAACTGGCAACGGCACTGGATCTCTCCTTGCCGGAGTTTTTCGCCTGTCGCGACGAGACCAGGCCGGACTTGGTGTTCGTAGAACGACTCAAGGCCCGGCCGCGCGCCGGCAGCGGGGGCTTGGAAACCGACCCGGATCCTGTGGGCCTTTACTCATTCCACAGCAGTTTCATTGCCCGCAAACACGGTGACGAAGAGAGCATGAAACTGTTTGAGGTGGCCGGCGACAGCATGGTGCCCACCCTGATGGACGGAGACCTGATCATGGTCAACCTGCGGGAAAAAAACGTCCGTTCCGGGTGCATTTACCTTGTGCGCATGGAGGACGAGTTGATGGTCAAACGCCTGGAAAACCGTCCGGGCGGAGTACTGCTCATCCGTTCCGACAACCGGGCGTACGAGGATATCCCTGTGAACAGGGGCTCTGGCGCGGACGTTGAGGTGCTCGGACGCATGGTGTGGAGTTGCCGGGAATATTAAGCGCGGATTTTGTGTCCGGGTGTTTTCCGCCGTTGAAAGCGAAAACGCTTTGGTGTACTGTGCCGACGGCGGGATGAGGCTGCTGTCCCCTTTACGCCCCTTTGCGGGGATATGCATCAGCAACAGCAACGGATTTTTGAGACCGGCCGGCGGATGAAGGAGGCTTCAGAATGCGAACCACGACGGCTCCCGCAAGGGATAATCTGGATAAACGGCTTGCCGCGCACGGCCTGAACCGACGCGACTTCCTCAAATACTGCGCGGCCGTGGCGGCGGCCATGGGCATGGGACCGTCATTCGCGCCCGAGGTCGCCCGCGCCGTAACCGGCGGGGCGGGCAGGCGTCCCACAGTTGTTTACCTGCACAACGCCGAGTGCACGGGCTGTTCGGAAGCCATACTGCGCTCCTCTGATCCGTATATCGACGTGCTGCTTATGAATGCCGTGAACATGGTCTATCAGGAAACGATCATGGCCGCTGCCGGCGAGGCGGCGGAAAAGGCCCTGCACGACGCCGTGAACAGCCCGGACGGATTCATCGCCATAGTGGAAGGCGCGGTGCCCACCGCCGAAAACGGCGCTTGGGGAAAAGTCGGCAACCACACCATGCTGGAGACGAGCCGCACCGTGCTGACCAAAGCCCAGGCCGTCATTGCCTACGGCACCTGCGCCGCTTACGGCGGCATTCAGGCCGCCGCGCCCAACCCCTGCGGAGCAAAAGGCGTAACCGACTGTTTCGGGGCCGAAGACGCCGAGAAGACCATCAATATACCCGGTTGCCCTCCCAACCCCGTCAATATCGTCGGCACCATCGTCTACTACCTCAAGAACGGCAAGGTTCCCGAGCTTGACGAGCGCGGCCGGCCGCTGATGTTTTTCGACAAATCCGTCCACGAGTTGTGTGAGCGCCGCGAGCATTTCGAGAACGGTCGCTTCGCCCAATCCTTCGACTCCGAGGAGGCGCGGCAGGGCTGGTGCCTGTACAACCTCGGCTGCAAGGGGCCGAGTACCTATAACAACTGTCCCAAGGTTCTGTTCAACGGCGTGAACTGGCCCGTGGGCGCGGGACATCCCTGCATAGGATGCAGCGAACCCGATTTCTGGGACAAAATGACGCCTTTTTATCATGTCTGAGCCGCGGCCGATGAGGGAGAAATATCATGGCAGAAGCTAAATTCGATGCGTCCTACAACGGCCCCGTGGTGGTTGATCCCCTGACCCGCATTGAGGGGCATCTGCGCATAGAGGTGGAAGTCGAGGGCGGAAAGGTTAAAAAGGCGTACAGTTGCGGCACCTTGTTCCGCGGTCTGGAAATCATCCTCAAAGGCCGCGACCCGCGCGATGCGCAGCATTTTACAGCCCGTGCCTGCGGCGTCTGCACCTATGTGCATTCGCTGGCCACAACCCGCGCCGTCGACAATGCCGTCGGCGTAAAAATACCGCCTCTTGCCTCCATGATCCGCAGGCTGGTGATGGCCTCGCAATTTCTGCACGATCATGTCGTCCACTTTTACCATCTGCATGCTTTGGATTTCGTCGACGTTACCAACTGTATCAAGGCCGACCCGGTCAAGGCGGCCAAAATCGCCGACGGCATTTCGACGCGCAAGACCAAAGCCGACGACCTCAGAGCCGTACAACAGAGAATCAAGGCCTATGTCGAGAGCGGGCAGATCGGGCATTTCACCAACGCCTATTTCCTGGGCGGACATCCTGCCTTTAACCTTGAGCCGGAGTTGGACCTCATCGCCACCGCGCATTACCTTGAAGCCTTGCATCTTCAGGTGCGTTCGGCGCGGGCCATGGCTGTTTTCGGGGGCAAAAACCCGCACCCGCAATTTATGGTCGTGGGCGGCGTCAGTTGTTATGATGCCCTGAAGCCGGAAAAAATCGACGAGTTCCTGAAGCTTGAGTTGGAAAGCGTCAAGTTCATCAACGAGGTCTATATTCCGGACCTTTTGGCCGTTGCCGCCCGTTACAAAGAGGTGGCGACGTACGGTGGGACCACGAATTTCATCACGATGGGCGAATATTTCACGGACGACACGGACCTGAATTCCGGCTATTTCCCGCCCGGCTTGATCTATGAGCGCGATCTGAGCAACGTGGTGCCCTTCGACCCGGACAAAATCCGCGAGCATGTCGCGCACAGTTGGTTCCGGGGCACGGACGCG
>JAITEY010000175.1 GCA_031281815.1 Desulfovibrio sp.
TGAAGCCGGGAAGAAGCCTGTCCTTTTGATTGAGCGCGTACTGAATACCGTGGGAGATACGAGTTTTTTGATCCGGCAGTTCAAGGATTCCTATCCTGAAATGCGCGTCATGGTCATGACGACGACGGCGGATAAGGACCGCATCATGCTTCTGCATGAGGCGGGCGCCGACAATTTCATTGTAAAGCCGCTCAGCAGCGTTGATTTGCTTGATAAGATGGCGGACACACTGCGTCCGCCGAGTACCATCCGGCAGCTTTTGGACAAGGCGCGGTCGTTTATTTCTAAAAACAGCGGGAACGAAGCGCTGAAGCTTACCCAAAAGGTACTTGAGATCAAACCCGACAGCGCGGCGGGTTATGTGGTCCTCGGCGACTCGCTCCGCATTTTCGGCAACAACGACAAGGCAAAGATCGCGTACGAAAGAGCATGCAAGTATTCCGGGGATTATTTGGAGCCGCTGCAGCGGCTGGCGGACCTGGCCAAAGAGGCGGGCCGCAAAGATGAGCAGTTGGAGTACCTTAAACGGATGGACGCCATTTCGCCGCTGAACGCGCAGCGCAAGGTGGAAATAGGCGAGTTGCTCGTCGCTCTCGGCAATACCGAGTCCGCCGCGGAAATTTTCGATACGGCTGTGTCGAGAGCGTACAAGGACGCCATCGACCAGGTTGCGGCAATGGCGCAAAAAATCGCGGTGAGTTTGCAGGACAGCGATCCCGTCAAGGCGGAAAAATATCTGCGCCGATGTCTGGACTTGAAGGGCAAGGATTTGACGATCGACGATCTTGCGACGTTCAACCAGCTGGGCATCAGTCTCCGCAAGCAGGGGCGCTGGCGGGATGCGATAGTGGAATACAAAAAAGCCCTGGGCATTGCCCCCAAGGCGGAAGGGCTGTTTTACAATATGGGTATGGCGTACGCCGAAGGCAGTGAATTTGAAACAGCCGTAAGTTGCATGCAAAAGGCTCTTTCCATAAACCCTAAACTTCCGTGGGGCGGAGCTGTTCTCGCCTATAACATGGGCATGGTTTTCTCCAAAGGGTACACCAAGGACAAGGCGATACAATGCATGGAAATCGCGTTGCAGCTTGATGCCGGGCATGAAGCGGCCGCAAAAATGCTCGAACGTCTGAAAGAAGAAGCTGAAGCTGCCGGTTAGACTGAACTTCCAAAAGTTTCCCTATAACGCTTTGAATCATAAAGATTTATTTTTTCCGCTTGAATTTGCCGCCGGCTGGATCCTGCCTCAAAATCAGCACATGGTTTTAGCCTCCTATGCCTGGGGAAGCCCCCGGAAGCACGCAAAACTTTCTGGGGTTTTCTTCGGCTCGTACAGCCGTTTCCGTCAGGTCGGGGCTCGACAGTCCGGATGTGAGCGTCGGAGTGAACGTGTTGTGAGAGAACGCATTGAAGGCTGAAATAAGCCTTCGTGAAAACCTGCAACTTTTGCGGCTTTTCCAACCGCTCCACAGCGAGAATTTTTTTCTGATACTTCGGCACATATCGCCGTGGGGTGCCGCCTGCCGGAGAACTTGGAAGGGAGGCGCCCTGAAGGGGTTGACTAAATCACATATTTATTTATAATGTACATAGCACGACAACAATAAAATAATCGGAGGGTTTTAATCATGGATTTTGCTCTATCCCGTACCGGCCAATTCACGGTAAACAAAACTCTGCTGAAACACCTTGGCGTCAAGCCGGGCGATCGCGTCTCTATTGAAATGTTGCCGGATGCCAGCTTGAAGGTATCGGCCACTGGAAAGAAACGTCCTCTGTCTGAATTGCGCGGTGCGTTTCGCGATCTGTTCGGGGTTGTTGAAACCTTGAGCCTTGAGGACATGGACAAGGCGATTGAGGAAGGTTGTTTAGCCTCCGGCATGGTTGGGATGGAGGGCAAAAAATAATGACAGCAGTTATTCTTGATACGAACGTCATTGCGCGGGTTGTTATGGATGATGACGGCGCACAATCCGCTATCGCCTGTAACGCCCTTGCTTCGGCATCGCTCGTGATCGTCCCTACATATGTCTTTTGTGAGCTTGTTTGGGTAATGCGATCAATTAAAACAGACACAGGCGAAAAGCGATATTCAGATAGTGCCGTTGCAACAGGTATCAGGAGATTTACCGAATTCGATCACCTTGTCATTGCGACTGATGAAGTTGCCGCAGGCTTACAGATGCTTGATGCCGGCGGTGATTTTGCTGATGGTGTGATTGAGTACACTGGGCGTAACCTTGCGCGTAATGCAGTTACTACATTTTTATCTTTCGATAAGAACGCAGTCAGCATACTGGCGAAACGCGGCCTTTCTGCGTTATTGCTTCACTGATAGGCTATACGAAAAGGGCGTGATTTATGATGAGCAACTGTATTCGGACGTCGGCGCCGTCCCGGACACTGTCCGATCATGAAGCTGCGGCATCGTTACGGGACAGCCCGGTGTCCAACGCGCAGCGATCACCCGCCGCCCTGCGCAAAAAAAGAATCGGCCGAACATTGAAACATTACAATGTTATTGCAATGTTGATGAATATGCCTACGGCAGCCGGGGGGAAATGATTTCCCCGGTATCTCCTCCTCCATGTACCGCCGCTCACCGGCTTGAACGCTTGTCCAGCAGGTCGCGCAGGCCCTCGCCCAGAAGGTTGTAGCCCAGCACAGTCAGCAGTATCGCCAGTCCGGGAAAAAGCGAAAGCCACCAAGCCACGCCCAGGGTTTCTTTGCCCTCAATCAGGATGTTGCCCCAACTCGGAAAGGGATGCTGCACCCCTATGCCCAAAAATGACAGGCCGGATTCGGTAAGAATGGCCCCGGCCACGCCCAGCGTGGCCGACACAAGCAACGGCGCCGCCGCGTTCGGCAAAATGTGCCGGAACAGGATGCGCGCCGTTCCCGCCCCCGCGAGCTTCGCTGCCTGCACAAATTCCCGTTCGCGCAGAGAAAGCGTCTCCGCCCGCACCAGTCGGGCCGCCCCCATCCACGAGGTCAGCCCGATGACGACCATGATGTTGGTCAGGCTCGGCTCCAGAAAGGCAATGACCGCCAGAATAAGGAAAAAGGTCGGGAAACAGAGCATCACGTCCACAAAACGCATCAGGCATTCGTCAACCGGACCGCGAAACCAGCCCGCAACCAAGCCTATCGTCGTGCCTATGCTCACGGAAATGCCCACGGAAATAAGCCCTACCCGCAACGATATCCCTGCGCCGTAGAGCATGCGGGCCGACAAGTCGCGCCCCAAAGCGTCCGTACCGAAAGGATGCAGCGCGGACGGCTCAAGCAGCACGGCGTCCGGGTCGATCGCCAGAGGATCGAAAGGCGCGACCCACGGCGCCGCCAAGGCCGCAATCGTCATGACCCCGACCAGAAAGGCGCCCAGGACAAGCAGGGCGCGGTTTTGCACAACATACAGCAACTCGG
>JAITEY010000163.1 GCA_031281815.1 Desulfovibrio sp.
AAACGCGGCCTGCAGAAAGACATGCGCTACCTCGGCGCCTCGCGCGTGATTATTACCTATGAAATGCCCTTTTCCGAAATCGTCTACGATTTCTTCGACCGCCTCAAGTCCCGCACCAGAGGCTACGCTTCCATGGATTACGAATTCCTGGACTACCGCGAAGCGGACCTGGTGAAACTGGACATGCTGATCAACGGCGAGGTGGCGGACGCCTTGGCCGTCATCGTCCACCGTTCGGAAGCGGAGCGGCGCGGGCGGACCGTCGCCCTCAAACTCAAGCGCTCCATCCCGCGCCAACTCTTTGAAGTGGTGATCCAGGCCGCAATCGGCAGCAGGATCATCGCCCGTGAACGCAATTCCCCCATGGGCAAAAACGTCACCGCCAAATGTTACGGCGGCGATGTTACACGCAAACGCAAGCTTCTGGAAAAACAGAAAGAAGGTAAAAAGCGCATGAAACGCATGGGCAACGTGGAGTTGCCCCAGGAAGCCTTTCTCGCCGCACTGAAAGCAGGAGACGACTGATGCCCGACGCCATGTATGAAACCCCGCTGCACACCATCCTGGGCTATGTAAGGATATTCCTCGCTGCCCTCTGCATAGCGGTGCTTATCCGCACCTTTATTATCCAACCTTTCGTCATCCCCTCGGAATCCATGTTGAACACTCTGCAGACGGGTGACCGCATCTTCGTACTCAAGTTCAGCTACGGCATACACCTGCCTTTCATCGAAAAAGAGATTATTTCCACAGGGGAACCGCGGGTCGGGGACATCATCGTGTTCCCTTTCCCCCAGAAAAAAGAGGACGACTACATCAAGCGCGTGGTCGGCGTGCCCGGAGATATCCTGGAAATGCGCAACAAGCGCCTTTACCGCAACGGCATACCCGCCGACGAGCCGTATGTCGTGCTGAAAGACGCGGCCGGCAATCCCCGACGCGACAATTTCCGCCCGCTTACCGTGCCGCCCGGCAAAGTTTTCGTGCTCGGCGACAACAGGGACAATTCCCTGGATTCACGCTACTGGGGATTCGTGGACAAGGATACCGTGCAGGGCAAGGCCGTGATTATTTACTGGTCAAGCACGGATTACATCAACATCGCCTGGTCGCGCATAGGCACCCTGTTGCGCTGAGGCGCTCCGACCCGATGCGTCCTTCACGACTGTGGGGCGGCGTCCCGGCATGTCCCTCGAGGCCGCTCCGGACGAGGATATGATGCATCCTTTATGCCGCGATATGCTGTTCGGCCTCTACGGGGCGCTGTGGCGCGCGGCCGCGCCTCTGCTCGCGCGCCGCAGCCGCCTGCGCGGAGATTTCAACCTGCGCCGGCACCCGGAACAGGGACCTTTCGCCGCCTTGCGGGATATTCCCGTCGCGCCCGGACGGGACAGACCCCTGCGCCTCTGGATACAGGCGGCCTCGGCCGGGGAGGCCCGGCTCGCGCGCGCCCTGCTCCCCGCTCTGGAACGCGCCGCGGCCGAGCATCCGCGCTTCGCCGCCCGCCCCATGCATGTTCTGGTCTGCACCTGCACCCGCCAGGGACTGGATATCCTCGACGATATGAAGCATACACACGGGCCTCGCCCGGAGCGACCCGCGAGACTCCGCCTCTTGAGTTCCCTCATGCCCTCGGATCGCCCGGACATCATACGCAAGGCCGTGCGGCAGGCCGCGCCCGACGCCGTAATCCTGCTGGAAACCGAACTCTGGCCGGGTCTGCTCCGCGCTGCCGCGGATGCGGGCATTCCCGTCCTGATGCTCAATGCCCGCATGTCGAAAAAAAGCGCGCGCGCTTACGGCATCATGCGTTCTTTCTGGCGCACCCTTGCCCCGGACCGCATCGCGGCCGTATCCGCTGAAGACGCCCGCCGCTTCGCGGAACTTTTCGGCAACCCGGCGCATATTTCCGTGCTGCCCAACATCAAGTTCGACTTGGCTTGCCCCGCGGAGGAGAATTCCCCGCCTCAGGAAACGCAAATCGGGAAACATGTCCGCGGCGCGTTGTGCCCGGCCTTGTCCGCCTGCGCGCCGACGCCCCGGGAAATACAAGCCGAAGGATATGCCGGCAACGGCCCCTTTCGACCTGCGCCGGGCAACGCCGAGACGCGCCCTGCCGCCGCGCTTTTCCCGACGGAGAACGGCCCTGCCCTGCTTTTCGCCTCGGTGCGCGAGGAAGAGGAAGACATGCTCCTGCCTCTGGTCCGTGCCCTGTATGACGAGGAAATACAAGGACGGCACGCGGCGATCATCATTGCCCCCAGGCATATGCACCGCGTCGCGGCCTGGGAGGACGGGCTGCGCGCCGCCGGCCTGCCCGTTCAACGCGTCTCCGGACGGACGGAGCGCACAAGCGAAGAGCAAGGCATGCCGCGCACGCTGCCGGCCGACGCCGATGCCCGCTTTGCGTCCGGCCCGACCGTGCGCGATGCCGGTCGACAGACGGATGCCGGGCAAACGGACCGCCGCCCCGTCCTGCTTCTGGATGTTTTCGGCAAATTGCAGGCAGCGTACGGCGCCGTAGACGCGGCCTTTGTCGGCGGCAGCCTGGCTCCCCTGGGCGGACAGAACTTTCTGGAAGCGGCCGGCGCGGGCGTTCCGACCCTGGTCGGCCCCCATCTGGACAATTTTCTCTGGGTCGGCGAAGATGTATTCGACGCCGGTCTGGTCCGGCGGGTCAAGGACGCGGGAGAACTGCGCGAAGCGTTGTCCGCGGTCCTTACGAAACAGGTTGCCGAACTGTACGGACCGGGCAGGACGGGTTCCGTTGCGGAGGCAAGAGCTGAAGCCGCGGCTGAAAGACGCGTGCGCTTCCGCGCCCTGATCGGCCCGAAATCGGGCGGCGCTCTGCACTCCGCGCGCTTTGCCCTGGAATATCTGCAGGGTTTCCGCAGAGAAGGAAACGCTGAGTACTTTCCGCGCTCCGCCCCGGACCCCGTAAAAAATACTTCATTGTTTCCCTAAGGAATTATTCATAAATAACATTTACAGATTACTCCCTAACTACAGTGGAATTATCAGGATCCTATCGCATAAATGTTAAGATAATCAATGAACAACTCCTAACTTCTTGTTTGTTGTGTGCATGAAGAAAAGGACGTTCCCATGATGCATCCGGCCGGCTGTTTTCTTGTCCTGATCAGCATCGTTCTGTCGTGCCCGGCCGCCCGCGCCGCCGAGGTCTATTCTCTGGAAAAAGCGGTTACAACGGCTCTGGAACGCAACTTCACCATTCAAGCCGCAGCTGAAGCCCGCGAGGCGGCGAGTTCCGGCGTATCGTCGGCGCGCAGTTCCTTCGGTCCGGTGCTCGGCTCGGGCTATGCCTACGACCGCCGCCAGCATAACCGGGAAAGCAGCGGACGCGCCGTGGACAGGGAACTCTATACCTGGCGTGTCTACCTGAACCAGAATCTCTTTGCCGGTTTCGACACGCTGGCCGACTACCAGAAGGCCGCCCTG
>JAITEY010000262.1 GCA_031281815.1 Desulfovibrio sp.
GACTTTTTTGAGAAAATTTCTCCACCGGGGCCGGTTAAACTGAAAGAATAACTTATCTTATTCCCACAGAATTGGCGTTTTATCCCGCTGGCCGAGGCTGCAAAACCACAGCCGCAGCGGCAAAGGGCCATAATGAGAATTGCTGTTTTTTTAGAAGGTTTGTTGACTTTTTTTCCGATATCCGTGTTTTTTGGCCTCCGACCGGGATGATAGCCCCGAATAAGCCGTGAGGCGAATACGGGCAGCGTTGTTTGTTGCGTCATTGAGTCCCGGCCTTCCATGGGATGCCGGCCCGGCAAGATACTCTCCCCCCGTTCCCAGCCGGGCCGGTTTTTTTGCTTGCACGGCGCTCCGGCTCGTGCAAAACTGTGTGCAAAACGAGTGTAAAAACGTGGTGCAAACTGCCCGACGGTGTTACACGAAACCCTTGAAAACAGCCAATTCCGCGCTACGGGTTGGCTCCGGAGGAGAACCATGCTGCTGCAAGGCGCGTTTACAGCGCTCATCACCCCTTTCCGCAACGGCAAGGTGGATGAGGAAGCGTTCAGGCGGCACATCGAAACGCAGATACGCGAAGGCATCGACGGGCTCGTGCCCTGCGGCACGACCGGAGAATCCGCCACCCTCTCCCATGAGGAGCACAGGGAGGTCATACGTATCTGTATAGACCAGACCAAAGGACGTGTGCCGGTCATCGCCGGCGCGGGCTCCAACAACACCAGTGAAGCCGAGGAGTTGATCCGCTTTGCGCGCGACGCAGGCGCGGATGCCGTCCTGTTGATTACGCCTTACTACAACAAGCCCTCCCAAGAAGGTCTGTACGCGCATTTCAAGGCATTGGACGCCGCCGCCGTATCCATCCCGGCCGTGGTCTATAATGTGCCGGGGCGTACCGGAGTGAACATAGCCCCGGAAACCATGGCCCGCATCTACAAGAATCTGACCCACGTGATCGGCGTCAAGGAAGCAACGGGCAACCTCGTTCAGGTTTCCGACATCATAGAGCAGTGCGGGGAAGGATTTTCGCTGCTTTCCGGCGACGATTTTACCGTGCTCCCCACGCTTGCCCTGGGCGGCAAGGGGGTTATTTCCGTCATTGCCAACATCGCCCCGCGCGCGGTACACGAGATGTGCGCAGCATGGTTCGCGGGCGACGCCGCCGAAGCGAGTCGCCTGCACTACCGACTCGCGCCCCTGTGCCGGGCCTGTTTTCTGGAAACCAACCCCGTACCCGTGAAAACGGCCCTCGGCCTGCTGGGCCAAATTGAAGATTACAGCACGCGCCTGCCTCTGGCGCCGCTTGTCCCGGCCAATGAAGCGCGCCTGAAGGATATCCTGCGGGCCAGCGGCTACAAACTCCGGAGCACATGAATGTTGATTGTGTATGCCTTCGGTGGCCGGGGCGGAGCCTTGAATCAATCGGTATTTCCATAATACTCCCGCCCATCCGGCCCTTTTTCCGGCCGGCATCACCATACGCCGGATTGTTGCACTACGCGCTCACGGCACACGCGAGACACTATGATTTCACACTATACTCCCGTCCATCTGGCTCTTTTCCTGGTCGGCATCGTCGTCTGCCTGATCATCGACCTGCGCGCCCACGGCAGAGACGAGGCGGTTTCCGCCGCAAGCGCCCTGCGCTGGTCCCTGTTCTGGATAGGGCTGGCCATGCTGTTCGCCGTGTATATTTTTGCGACCAACAGCGCGGACGACGCGGCCCTGTTCCTGGCCGGCTACGGACTGGAAAAATCTCTGTCCGTGGACAATCTCTTCGTCATCATGGCCATTGTTTCCTCCTTTGCCGTCAAGGAAGAATATCTGCACCGGGTGCTGTATTACGGCATAGTCGGGGCGCTGGTGCTGCGCTTGGTGTTCGTCGCCGCGGGAGCATCGCTGTTCGCCGTTCTCGGGCCGTACGCCATGACCGTTTTCGGTATTTTCGTCCTCTGGTCGGCCTGGAAGATGTGGCAGGAAAGCAAAAAAGAGCATACGGAGATAGAAGATTACAGCAATCACTGGTCCGTGGTCTGGACCAGGCGCTTTTTGCCGGTACACAACAAGATGTCCGGGCACGATTTTTTTGTCCGGGTACGGGAAGGGACGCGGGAAGTCCGCAAAGCCACGCCGCTTTTTCTCTGCCTGGTTGTCGTTGAAATCTCGGACATCATGTTTGCCTTTGATTCCGTGCCCGCGGTCATCGCCATTACCCACGACCCGTTTCTGGTGTACACCAGCAATGTTTTTGCAATCCTGGGACTGCGCTCCCTGTACTTCCTGTTGACGGCGGCCAAAGGCAGGCTTTCCCGCCTGAATCAGGCCGTAATTATCATCCTTGTGTATGTCGGGCTCAAAATGCTGCTCGATGCTTCCGGCCTGCTGCACCTGCCGCCGCTGGTCGGGTTGGCTGTTGTCGTATTCTTCCTGTGCGGAGGGATAGCGGCCTCGTACCTGTGGCCGGTAAAAGAAAAAAACGACTGAAGCGCGGGGGCGCCCCGACGCCCCTGCCCGTAGGTCTTGAACTGTAACCTGTAAGGACTGCCGGATGGATATGCAGGAGGAAAAACCGTGATTGTGTCGAACACCAAAGAAGCTCCCACAGGCAATCTGGCCCTTGACCTGGTGCGGGTCACCGAAGCCGCCGCCCTGGCCTCCGCGCGCTGGCTCGGGCGCGGCGAAAAGGAAGCGGGCGATCAGGCTGCCGTCGACGCCATGCGTCTGATCTTCAACACGCTGAATATCAGCGGCACTGTGGTGATCGGGGAAGGGGAAAAGGACGAAGCCCCCATGCTCTTCAACGGCGAGAAGCTCGGCACCGGCAACGGCCCCCGGCTGGACATCGCCGTGGACCCGGTCGAAGGTACAAACCTGCTGGCTTTCGGCCGTCCCAACGCCATCTGTGTCGCCGGCGCCGCCGCGGCCGGGAGCATGTACAATCCCGGCCCCAGCTTTTACATGCGCAAGCTGGTCGTGCCGAGCGAGGCCGCGGATGTTGTGGATATCGACGCCCCGGTGCCGGATACCCTGCACAAGGTGGCCAAGGCGCTGAACAAGGATGTGGACGACCTGGTGGTCTTTGTGCTGGACAAACCCCGGCACCAACTCCTTATCCGGAAAATCCGCGAAACCGGGGCGCGCATCCAACTGCACACCGACGGCGACGTCAGCGGCGCGCTTATGGCCGTCGACCCGAGGTCCGAAGTGGATATGATGATGGGGACGGGGGGAACGCC
>JAITEY010000073.1 GCA_031281815.1 Desulfovibrio sp.
CGTGGCCAGATCAATGTACTTGCCCAGCGTGAGGGAGAAAGGCTTGAGCATCAGGAAGCTGATGTTCATCACGTCGCCGGGGATGACGCCGTAGGCGTTCACCATGGCGTCGGCATCCATATTTTTGCTCCAGGCGAAGAGGAGCGCGTCGCTGGGGCTGAAATCCACGGGCGTGACCATGGTCAGCAGCGCGTTGACCTTGTCCTGATGCAGCGCGGTGTAAATGGTCGAGAAGGTGCCGCCCTGACACACGCCGAGCAGGTTGATCTTCTTGTGGCCCGTTGTCTTGCTGATGAAATTGACGCACTCGTCCATATACCAGTTGATATGGTCGTCCATGGTCATGTAGCGGTCTTCCGCCGTGGGATAACCCCAGTCGATGATGTACACGTCCAGCCCCGATTCAAGGAATGCCTTGATGACCGAACGGTCGGGCTGAATGTCCATCATATACTGCCTGTTCACCAGCGCGTAGGTTATCATCACCGGAATCTTTACCGGCTTGGCGCTCGTTTTCAGAGGTTTGTAATGATACAGTTTCATTTTGCCGATTGAAAACACTTCACTTTTTTCAAGCAAATCGGACTTAATTTCTTCCTTCGGCAGGTCCAGCATCGTTTTGATGCCTTTCAGCACATTACTCTGAAAATCAATGCTTTCTTGAATAGACTTTTCAAAAAACACAGAGTTCATAATTATTTGTCTCCCTTCTTGGAGGTGTTCAGTTGTGCCACGGCGGCCCGGAGCGACGCCAGCTCTTCGCGTACTTCGTCCAGCTCCTTGCTGCTCTTGTAGTCGGAC
Source organism: Desulfovibrio sp. (assembly GCA_031281815.1). Taxonomy (GTDB): domain Bacteria; phylum Desulfobacterota; class Desulfovibrionia; order Desulfovibrionales; family Desulfovibrionaceae; genus Frigididesulfovibrio. The sequence continues at coordinate 802 of JAITEY010000073.1, forward strand.
TTGCGCAGGTCGTATACGGTCTTGTACAGACTTGCCATCTCCGAATTTTTGGGGAACGGAATCCAGCCCAAGGTCTGTTCCAGCACCTTGTCGACATAGATTTTGAATTCGCAGGATTTCTTCGCGAAGTCGCAGAATATCCGGGAGAACTGCGGCGTTCCGAACACCTTGATGAACGAATCTTCATTGACCTTGACCCAGATGTCGTAAAATTCCTTGAGCGTCTGGGGCTGTTTGCCTTCGGCGACCAGTTTGCCGTAGGTTTCGATGACCGTAACCATATTTTCGCGCGACACTTCAACGACCAGGGACATCAGTTCCGTCAGGGACATGATCATCTTGTAGAACGCGTCGAACTGACTCATGACGGTTTCGTTCTGCTCGCGGGTCAGGCCGAGGCCGGCGGCGCTGAACAGCTTGCCGAAGGATTCCTGATAGGCCTGATTCAGGCTTTTATACAACTCTCCGTAGGCCGAGGTGTCGCCTGCCGCGATTTTCTTGAGGTCTTCCGCGTTCTTCGGGCCGAGATCCAGCCAAGGTTTGGCAAAGCCCTTGCCGGCGGCCTCATACTGTTTGATCAGCGTCAGGGCGTTGGAAACAAGGGGCCGCATGCTGTCCGGAATGAAGGGGTTGATGAAGTCCAGGGACAGCCTCTCAAAATCGGCCTTGTTGTCGTCAATGAACTTCAGGATGTCGTCCCGCGTCGTGAAAGGGTCTTTGCCCGCAAGCTGCTGCCAGATGGAGGACAGGTCGGCGAGGCCCTTGCCGCTGTTCATCATTTTGTTGAACATGTCCTGCACGGGATTGTCCGAATTGAACAAATTGTAGCTCCACGGCGCCAGTTTCATCCACGGGTTGTCCAGAAACTGTTTCTGCCAGGTTTCGTAAATCCCTTGATACATTTTGGTCATCGCGGCAAGCGGGTCGTCAACGGCGGTTTTGTCGCCGAAGATGCCTGCTGCGGGCGGGTTTACCGCGTTCAGCCACGCTTTGGCCATGTTCTGCTGGATTTCGAAACTTTTTTTGAATAAATCACCCATCCCATAGTCACTCATACGATCCTCCGAATTACATGTATACAGCCGGGCACCCTGCCCGAGCCGTCTTTGCGGAAGGCGCACCGAGGCGCGAATCCATGCCGGGCGCAGTACTGAAACTGCGCATTGTGTGAAGGCCGGCCGGGGTCGCCTGCTGCCGTATGCGTGAATGGTCGGATGCCTCTTCGCAGGCGCAATAAGCGTCTGCAGGCCGGGCGATGTGTATGTGTTGCCGCGGTCTGCCGTCTCTCCTCAGACGGACACGGGGCGCAGGCCGACGAGGCCTGAAATACTGAAATCCTTTAAACCGTATAAGCGTTCAAACCTTCCCGGTGGCCGGGAAGAAGATAGCTCCAAAAAAGTGAAATGTCAAAAGGATTCCTTTTATTGATAACAATTCTTTTTAGTAAATAATAACTAATCGAACTTATTATTTTTTAAGAAGGAATTTGCGCTTAAGTTTTTTGTAAAGAGTGAGAAGTTTTTTGCGCGACGCCTGGCGCATGACGATGTGCGCCGGGGTTTTTTCCCAGCGCTCGAGAGTGGCCTGGACCACGTCGAGGCGAAGCGCGAACGAGGAAAGCGACAGACCGCAAGCTTCGCGAAGCGCCGCGATATCCGCGCCGGTTACCTTGTCGATGTCGAGGACGGGAAATGCGGGAGCGCTCACTGTTGTCGCGCGTTTTCGTTTCGCGGCTCTTTGCTGCGGTGCGGAATCGGCAGGCGCCTGCGCGGGCGGTGGGGCGGAAGCCTGCGCCGCGGCCTGTCGCGCGCCGGCTCTGCCTGATTGTTTTGCAGTCTGTTTGTCCGGCTGCAGCGCAGTTTGTTTGCCTGTCTGTTTTGCGGCCGCCCGTTCCGGCTGCAGCGCAGTTTGCTTGCCTGTCTGTTTCGCTGTTCGCCTGTCCGGCTGCAGCGCAGTTTGCTTGCCTGTCTGTTTCGCAGTCTGCTTGTCCGGCTGCAGCGCAGTTTTTTTGCCTGCCTGTTTCGCCGCTCGCTTTGCGGCCGCCCGGTCCGGCTGCTGTGCAGCCTGTTTTCCTGTCGGCTTTGCGGGCTGCCTGCCTGCCTGCCGTGCGGCTTGTCGCGCGCCGGGGATCGCATCATCCCCGGAGTTCGGACGCCGATCGGGTGCGGATGCTCCCTCGTCCGAAAAGTCGATACCGAACAGGTCGCCGAGGTCTACGCCCTGCAGCGCGGCGGCTTCGCTGCCGCCCGTTTCGGCGGCGATGTCAAGGCTGAACAGTTCCAGAGGATCCACATGGCGCAGGAGAAAAAGCAGTTCCGGTTCCTCGTCCAGCCGGCTGCCCACCCCGTAAAGCGTTGCGGCCGTATGCTTGCACAGTCCGGCCCAATCCGGGCAGGAGCAGGCGTAGGCAATCTCGGAGGCTTTGGGAAAAATGCCGGTTTCGGGATGACAGACGACGGCCATGATTTCCTTGGACAGTTTGCCCTGCAGGAGGTCCACAAGAGTGGATATCTTCTCTTTGCAGGCCTCCTGAATGAGCTTCCAGTGCCGGCGGGGCAGGGGTTCGACGCGCACGGTCACTGTGTACAGTTCCGAGCCGCTGACCAGCGCGTGTATCTCGCCCTGCCTGATCTCCAGGTGGCAGACGGCGCCGTTGCGGACGTAACTGCGCCCACGCGGCAGGCGGCTGTCGTAATCGGCCTTCATATCCATCTGCCGGCACCATTCTTTGCCCCAGAAGGTGCGCGACAGCAAACGGCCCTCAATGCGGACCGGCTTGAGGTCGAATTGCTCCCTGCGCAGTTTTTCGATTGTCCGCATGGCCCTGCGGCGTTTTTCTTCCACGCTCACATAGTCTCGTCCGTACCACCAAGACATGACGCCCTCACATAACGGCGCGGCCGATATCCAGTCTTACCAGGTCCAGCAGTGCCTTGTCGTCCAGGTTAGTAATGTCGACTTCTCCGTCCTTTCCGAGAATCTCGCCCGCAAGGTCGCGTTTCCGCACAAGCAGCGCGTCGATGCGTTCTTCAAGGGTACCGCGCGTTACGCACTTGTGTACAAGGACGTTTTTTTTCTGTCCGATGCGGAAGGCGCGGTCCGTCGCCTGTTCTTCCACAGCCGGGTTCCACCAGCGGTCGAAATGGATGACCTGCCCCGCGGCGGTAAGGTTGAGTCCTGTGCCGCCCGCTTTCAGAGACAGGATGAAGAAGGGCGGACCGTCGTCGCGCTGAAAAGCGTCCACCAGTCCCTTGCGTTGTTTTACGCCGACGGCGCCGTGCAGCGCAAGCCCCGGACGTTCGAAAACGCTTTCCAGGTGACGGGCGAGCGGCTCAATGATTTCCCGAAACTGGGTAAACACCAACACGCGGTCCTGGCGTTCGGCCATTTCCCGACACAGTTCGCCCAGGCGCTCGAACTTGCCGCTCCCGGCCGGATTCCAGTCCGGCTCGCCTGTGAGTTGGGCGGGGTGGTTGCAGAGCTGTTTCAGGCGCATGATGCTTTGCAGCACCAGTCCGCGCCGCTTGTTCCGGCCGTCCTCTTCCTCGGCGAGCCGCTCAAGCTCCCGGCGCAGGTGTTCCGTCACCTGCGCATAGAGCGCGGCCTGCTGCGGCGTAAGCCGGCAATAGGCCACGGCCTCCGTTTTGTCGGGCAAATCGTCGATAATGCGTTTGTCCGTCTTCAGCCGGCGCAGTATATAGGGGCCGACCAGCCGGCGCAAGGGAGCGTAGCGGTCTTCCTGCCGCGCCTCAAGGCTGTTTACGGCGGTTTTGAAGGCTTTGGCCGACCCGAGCAGACCGGGATTGATGAAATCAAAGAGCGCCCACAGGTCGGTCAGGCGGTTTTCAATGGGCGTGCCGGTGAGGGCGATGCGGGCGTCGGCCGTGATTTTTTTCAGCGCCCGCGCCTGCCGCGTGCCGGGATTCTTGATGTTCTGGGCCTCGTCGGCAATCACGAGCCGCCAGGGGCGAGCCGCGAACAGTTCGATGTTCCCGGCCAGCATAGTATAGCTGGTGACCACGAGGTCGGCGGCCCGCAATTCTTCAGGATGCCGGTCCCAGCGGGCGATACGCTCTTTGCCGCTTTCGGCGGGGTGGTAAAAATGCAGGGTAAGGGAAGGGGCGAAGCGTTCGGCTTCAGCCCGCCAGTTGCTCAGAAGCGAGGCGGGAACCACAAGCAGCGAAGGCCGCGGGCCGCTCTCCGCGCGCTCCTTGCGCAAAAGCAGCAGGGCAAGCACCTGCAGGGTCTTGCCGAGGCCCATGTCGTCGGCCAGACAGGCCCCGAGCCCCAGGCCGCTCAAAAGCGACAACCAGGACAGCCCGACCTGCTGGTACGGCCGCAAACGCCCGTTCAGGGAAGCGGGCACCGCTTCCGCTTCGGGATTGCGCACTTTGCGCAGCAACTCGCGCATGGCGGCGCCCGCTTCCACATGGGGCCAGACAACGGCCTTCGCGCCCTCACCGTCCCCGGCGGCGCCGAGGTTCATGGGCAGGCCGGCCAGTAAGCGCATCCCCTGGGCGAAGGTGAGGCCTTGTTCCTCGGAAGCCGCACGGGCCTCTTCCCAGTGTTCCAGGGCCTGTTGCAGCTTTTGCTTGTCCGCCTCAATCCAGCGGCCTTTGAACAGCACGAGCCCGTCGCCCGCTTCGAACAGTTCCCGTATCTCATCGCGCGACAGGTCATGTTCGCCGAGCGCAAGAGCGACGTTCCAGTCCAGCAGGCCTTGCAGGCCGACGGCCGGGGCGGAATTTTCACCGACAGTGATGCGGACTTGCGGACGCGGCCGTTTTTCCCACCAGTTCGGGATACTGACGCTGAGGCCGCAGAGTTCGAGTTCCGGCACGTCCAGGAGCAGGCGATGCGCCTGGGCGATGCTGAAGGCCTGCGGGCGGTACACGGCGCCGTTGTCCACCATCCCGGCGACCCAGGGCAGGCGTTCGGCTGCGGCGCGCACCGGGGACAGCAGGCTGACAAGGGTGTGCCTGTCGCCTTCGCCGGCATAGTGCCTCAGGGCTTCGCCCAAAATTTTATGCGCGGGACGTCCGTCCCGGTTCAGCCCTACCGTATAAGTAGCCAAAAAAGCGAAGGGAACGGCGGCATCGGTTTTGTTTTCCGCCAGGTGGAAGGTGACCCGCCCGACGCGCCGCCACCGGGGGGCGCGTTGTTCCATGAAGGCGGCCAAACCGCCGCTGCGCGCCGCTTCCTCCAGGCACCAGGCGGCAAGGTCGCTCCAGATGTCCTGCAGAGCCTGCCTGGACAGGTATTCGCCGCCCGTCATGGGCGGGGCGTTTTCCAACCAGGTGTCGAGCCGGGCATCGGAAGGACAGGGAAGCAGCACGGCGGGACTCGTGAGGTCTGCCTCATCCGGCAGCCGGCACAGGGCGAAGAGCAGACCTTCCGCAAAGCTCCGCCAGAAGCGCAGAACGGCGATTTCGTCCGGTTCGCCGGACAACTCGGCACCGGAGGCCGCCAGGTCGAACAGACGCCGGCGCCGGTCGGACGCAACGCCCGCTGTGCTGCGGGAAGGCGCATCGGAGGCCGACGCGGTCCAGTACAAGGTTGCGTGAGGTGTGAGAGAGATACGCGGCATGGGGCGATATCCTTACCCGTCTTGAGGGGCCGGGCGCGCCGAAAAAAGGCGCGGATTCGAAGAACCCGCGCCTTTCGGGAGCCGGACACCCGGCACAACCGTTACCGTTGCTTCCTTTCGGACCTGGCGGGGTTGGCGGCGTTACCGCCGCCCGGCTCCCCCGCTTGCGGCAGCTACCCTATCCTCACATCCCGACCCGTGTCAAGAAGCCTTTGCCGAGGAAAAGGGCCGGCGGCGGAACATTGACAACAGCTTGAAATCCTTCTTGACGCCAAGACCATCGACGAAATGTTTGACGAATGAAAAAGCCGGGGGGGGTTCTCCGTAAGACACGCGCCGGCGTTATGTTCATGACTTCATGGAGAAACCCGCGGCAAGCGTTAACAACAGCCGTTTGGCCTGCGACAGAACAGTTCCCGCAAAGCAATCCTCACTCCGCTTCGCTCACCTATGCGGCATTGTCCATGTATGATGGTCGTAATGCAGAAGTTCATGAGCCCTGTGCGACAGCGGTTTTTCAAGATATTCGCCGTACAGCCTGATAACGGCGGCATTCTCGTGGGAATATCTGACCGGCGCTTGTGCGTCGAGGTTGAAAAGGCGCTCTCCCCTCTCCATTGCCGGCTCCCGCCCCGGGGCTATGGGCTGCCCGCCGCCGCCGGCGCAGCCTCCCGGACATGCCATGACCTCCACAAAATCATACTGCGCTTCACCCTTGCGAATCGCTTCAACAAGGGCTGTCGCGTTCCCAAGACCGCTGGCTACGGCGACTCTGACTGCTCGGCCCTCAATATCGAACTCCGCGCTCTTCCAGCCCTCCATCCCCCGGACCTTCCTGAACGCGTCCGCGGTCGGCGGTTTTTTCCCGGTTACGACGCAGTAGACCGTGCGCAGGGCAGCTTCCATGACGCCGCCGGTCGCGCCGAAAATGACGCCGGCCCCGGATGCGTCGCCCAAGGGCATGTCGAACGGTTCGTCGGGCAGGTCCTTCACGTTGACGTGGTCGGAGCGCAACATACGCGTGAACTCCCTTGTCGTGAGCACGACGTCAACGTCCGACCCCGCGCCTGTGCTGTCCATGCCGGGAAGGGCGCACTCGTGCTTCTTCGCGACGCAGGGCATGACCGATACCACGAACATTTTCGCCGGATCAATCTTCCTCAAACCGGCAAACCAGGTCTTTGCGACGGCGCCGAATATCTGCTGCGGCGACTTCGCGCTGGAAAGACACTCGACCATGTCCGGGTACCGGCTCTTTAAAAAGCGCACCCAGCCGGGACAGCACGATGTAAACATCGGGAGCCCGGCGGGCTCGTTCGTTTTGATAACGCGCTCGATAAATTCCATACCCTCTTCCATGATGGTGACATCGGCCCCGAAATCAGTGTCGAATACGTAGTCGAATCCGATCCTCCTGAGCGCAGCCGCCATCTTGCCGGGAGACGTCTTGTCCATGTCGAGCCCCAGAGACTCCGCCCACGCGCTGCGAACAGCAGGCGCGACCTGCACCACAGTCGTGATGCCGGGATCGGCCAGCGCCGCGTACACCCGCTCCGTGTCGTCCCGGGCCGTCAATGCGCCGACGGGACAATGCGTTATGCACTGGCCGCACAGTGAGCACGGGCTTTCGTGAATGCGCATGTTTCGGCTCACATCCACGTCGATATGCGAACCGAAGTTTATGAGGTCCCACACATGCAGGTTTTGAATATTGTCGCAAACTTGTATGCATCGCATACATTGAATACATTTACTCATGTTCCGGTGAAGCGGGAACGTTTTGTCCCACTCGTTCCGGATAGTCTCGTTCTTGTAAACCCGTTCGTAGAGTCCAAGGTCGTTCGCCAGATCCTGCAGGCCGCAACTGCCGCTGCGGACGCATACCACGCACTGACAATCGTGCCGCGACAGGAGAAGATCGACGTTTACTTTGCGGCACCTGCGGACTCGCGGGCTGTTGGTAAGGATTTTCATGCCGTTCTCGGCCGGCGTGTTGCACGCCGCAACGAGACGGTCCAATCCCTCAACCTCCACGACGCACACTCTGCACGCGCCTATCCGGTTGATTCCTTCCAGGTAACACAGGGTCGGGATCTCTATGCCTACGCCGCGGGCCGCCTGCAGAAGCGATGTCCCGTCGGGCACGGCCGCCGGCAATGTATCTATAGTCAGGTTTACCATTGAGCTATCCTGCCTCCCTTGAAAGCGCCGTATCCGAATTTATCACAGCGAAGGCAGCGCCCCGCCTCCTGTTTTGCCTCCTCAAGACTCATACCAAACTCCATGAGGTCGAAATCGCCGCTGCGTTCGGACGCTCCCCTCTCCTGCATATTCACCCGGCCCCACGGCCGTTTGTTGGATATGCGCGGAGCAGGGATATCGATATCCACAGAGATCTTGTGATCGAAGCCCAGGTAACGGTCGATATTCGCCGCCGCCACCTTTCCGGCTTCTATCGCCCGGATGGCGGAGGCGGGGCCGGTCGCGCAGTCTCCGCCGGCGAAGACTCCCGGCATTCCTTCGACACCGGTGTCCGGTCCCGACTGCAATTCGTTGCGCTTCGCTTTCATTCCGAATTTGACGAAGTTCTCGGCCTCTATGTCCTGGCCTACGGCAAGTATCAGGATATCGCAGGGAATACGTTCCGGGGGTTTGTCGGCATCCAGGGGTTTCGGACGCCCGTACTCCACAGGACCCGTCAACTGCGGCTTTACCCAAAGCGCGGTCAAATCGTCCTGCCCGCCGCCCTCTATTCTGAGAGGCGCCCGCATCGTCATGAGTTCGCAGCCGTCGGCTACAGCGCCCTCAATCTCTTCGGGCAGCGCCGTCATGTCGTTTTGGCGACGGCGGTAGGCTATTACGACGTTGTCCGCTCCAAGCCGCACCGACGAGCGGGCTGCGTCCATCGCGACATTGCCCCCGCCCACCACTATTACGCGTTTGCCGTGGAAATCAGGCATCTCTCTTGAGCCGAGACCCCGCAGCAACTGAACGGCGGACATGACGCCGCGCAGATTTTCTCCCTCAATGCCGAGTCTTTTCTCGGTGTGGGCGCCGATGGCGATGAACAGGGCGTCGAACTCGGAGCGCAGGCTGTCGATTGAGATGTCGCCGCCGACATCGGCGTCAGTCTTCACTTCTATTCTACCGGTCGCGAGGATTGCGTCTATGTCCCACTGCAGAGACTCGGACGGCAGCCGGTAGCTCGGAATGCCGTAGCGCAGCATGCCTCCCAGAAATTTTCGCTTTTCGTATACGCGCACATCATGCCCCATCAGGGCGAGAAAATATGCGGCGGAAAGTCCGGCCGGGCCTCCGCCCGCGACCGCCACCCGTTTCCCCGTCCGCGGCGCGCAGGCATGCGCGGGGACGGAACCGCTGTTTTCCACGGCAAAACGCTTGAGCCCCCTTATATTGAGCCCGACGTCCAAAATATTTCTTCTGCAGCGGGTTTCGCACGGATGCTCGCATATGAGGCCGCAGGCCGCGGGAAAAGGGTTGTCCTTCCGTATGAGCCGGACGGCGTCGGCATAACGCCCGGCCTCGACCAGGGCTATGTAGCCGGGTATGTCCACATGCGCGGGGCATCGGTTCACGCACGGCACGGAGCCTCCCTCGTCGGGAGAACATTTGCCGCTGTTGACGTGGTTGACGTAATCATCGCGAAAATTGCGCAGGCCCCGCAAAACAGTGTCGGCTGTTCCATAGCCGATGGCACAGTCCGCCGACTCGTAAATTGAAACGGCCGTTTTCTCCAGTAATTTCAAATCGTCCATCGACGAAACGCCGTATAGTATCTTGTCCAGAATATTGGACAACTGCGACAGCCCTATTCTGCAGGGCACACATTTCCCGCAGGACTGTGAATGGCACATCTTGAGGATGGACGCGACGAGGTTCACATGGCAACAGCCAAAGGGACTCACGAACAGCCTGCGCTCGACATCCCTCAACACGTCGTCGATCGCGGCCTGCGCCGCGGTCTCTTTGGAAAGATGCAATCTGTTCAAAACGTTCACTCCTTCATTTGCCGGCATCTCGTATGCATCCGCATGCCGGCCTGCGTCCGTATCCGCGCCGGGGCACAAAAAACTATGTAACTGGAGTGGATTGATATTGAAAATATCCATCCGCTCTGCAAGGATTTGCCTGCAAATCCTTACAGCGAGATTGCCGCGAGGCGAACTTGCTTCGCCGTCAAGCGGCAACCTCAAACGCAAAATGCTCTACAGGGGGATTGCCCTTCCTGTACCTCCCTTATAGCCCCCGCTTCGGCCATGTCAAGCGCGTTGCGGCCCTGCGGGTTCCGCCCGCAACTATGCCTCCGCCCGCCGGAGCAGCAGCAGTTTGTATGCCGCCGGAATGATGAACATGGAAAGCAGCGCCGCGCTGATCATGCCGCCGAACATCGGGGCAGCTATCCGCGTCATGATTTCAGCTCCCGTGCCCGCCCTCCAGAAAATGGGCAACAGACCGGCCACGGTGGTGATGACCGTCATGGCTTTGGGCCGCACACGCAGGACGGCGCCTTCAAAAATGGCCTCGTCGATGAGCGCGGCAGCGGGCCTGCGCCCGTTGCCGCCGGCCTCCGGCCGTTCCAGGCCGAGCCCCGGCGCGTCGTTCCGTTCTTTACCCGCGTCGGCGTTCTCCATCACTTCCCCTGCGCCCGTGCCCTCGGGCGCTTCCGTCGCGCCCGTTAAAGCGGCCAGTTCCGGCCGAGCCGCGACGGCGTGTTTCAGATACATGAGCATGACCACGCCGAATTCCGCCGCAAGCCCCGCCAGGGCAATGAACCCCACGCCCGTCGCAACGGACAGGGCGTAGCCCTGCACGTACATGAACCAGATTCCTCCGATGAGCGAAAAGGGCAGGCAGAGCATAATCATCAGGCTTTCCCGCACCCCTCTGAATTCCAGATAGAGCATGATGAAGATGATGACGAGCGTCGCCGGGATCATCAGTTGCAGCCGGGCGGCCGCCTGTTCCAGCATCTCGAACTGTCCGACAAAAGATATGCCGACGCCGGGGGGCATATCCGGCAGGGCGCGCACGGCCTGATCCAGGTCCCGTACCACGGAAAGCGGGTCGCGCCCGCGAAAGTCTATGTACACCCAACTCGCCGGACGCGCGTTTTCGCTTTTCAGCATGGACGGCCCGCCCGCGATGTTCACATCGGCGACGTCTTCAAGAGTAATCTGCTGCCCGCCGGGCGTGAGCAGGGGCATGGAGCGGAGCGAATCCATGCTGTCGCGGTACGCCTGCGGATAACGGATATTGATGGGATAGCGCGCGACGCCTTCCACGGTTTCGCCGATATTTTCCCCGCCTACGGCGGACGCGACGAACAACTGCACGTCTTCAATGTTCATGCCGTAGCGGGCGGCCGCTTCCCGCCGGATATGCACGTTCACATAACGCCCGCCCGTCAGGGATTCCGCGAGGGCCGAACTGACGCCGGGGACGTCGCGGGCGGCGTTCTGCACCATGACGGCGGCCCGGTCTATGCTTGCCGGGTCCGGCCCGGAAACCTTGACGCCGATGGGGCTTTTGACGCCGGTGGACACCATGTCGATGCGGCTGCGTATGGGGGGAACCCAGAGGTTGGCGACTCCCGGCAGTTTGACGGCGGCGTCCAGTTCTTCGACAATGCGCTCGGCGGTCATGCCCGGCCGCCATTGTTCAACCGGCTTCAGGCGGATCGCCGTTTCAATCATTTCAAGAGGGGCCGGGTCCGTGGCGCTTTCCGCGCGGCCCGCCTTGCCGAACACGCTTTCCACCTCAGGCACGCTTTTTATCATCTTGTCAGTGCGTTGCAGAATGCGGCCTATCTCCGCCGCGGAAACGCCGGGCAAGGTCGTGGGCATGTACAGCAGGTCGCCTTCGTCCATGCGCGGCAAGAACTCGCCGCCCAGGCGCGACAGCGGCCAGAGCGAGGAAATCAACGCCAGCAGCGCGATGCACAGCGTTGCTTTGGGCCTGCGCAGGACGACCATGACAGCCGGCGTGTACAGGCGGATCAGAAAGCGCGTGACGATGTTGCTTTCTTCGGTGGGGATTCTGCCGCGCACCCACAATTCCGTCAGTACCGGGATGATGGTGACGGACAGAAAGGCCGCGCCGCCCATCGCGTAGAGCTTGGTCAGGGCCAGGGGACGGAAAAGGCGGCCCTCCTGCCCTTCCAGAGCGAAAACGGGGATAAAGGACAGGGTGATGATCAACAGGCTGACGAACAGCGCCGGGCCGACTTCCACGGCCGCTTCCGTGACCAGTTGCCGGCGCAGCGCCGGGGAAAGAGGTTCGCAGGGGAACTCGCGTTGCCGGCGTTCCAGCTTGCGGTGCGTGTTTTCCACCGTGACCACGGAGGCGTCCACCATGGCCCCCACGGCTATGGCTATGCCGCCCAGCGACATGATGTTCGCGCTGACCCCCTGGTAGTACATGAGGATGAAAGCGGCGAAGAGCGCGACGGGCAAGGCCAGGACGGCCACCAGGGCCGAACGCAGGTGCTGGAGGAAAATCACGCAGACGACGGCTACCACGAGGAATTCTTCCGCGAGGTTTTGCGTGAGGTTTTCGACGGCGCGTTCGATGAGCGCGCTGCGGTCGTAGGCGGTAACGATGTCCATGCCGGGGGGCAGGCTCTGCTTCAGGCTTTCCAGCTTGGCCTTGACGGCGGTGATGACGGAGCGGGCATTCTCGCCGGAGCGCATCAGCACGATGCCGCCCGCGACTTCACCGTCGCCGTCCAGTTCCGCAAGCCCGCGCCGCATTTCCGGGCCGATGCGGATGTGCGCCGCATCCTCCAGATAAATCGGCGTGCCGCCCGGCGTACTGCGCAGCACGATTTTTTTGAAGTCTTCGATGCTTTGCAGGTAGCCGTCGGCGCGCACCATGTATTCCGCTTCCGCCTGCTCCACCACCGAACCGCCGGATTCGCGGTTGGAGGCGTTGACGGCGCGTATGACCTCGCCCAGGGGTATGTTGAACTGCGCCAGTTTCACGGGGTCGGGCACAATCTGGTACTGTTTGACCACGCCGCCGACGGCGGCGACTTCCGCCACCCCCGGCACGGAGGACAGTTCAAAGCGCAGCAGCCAGTCCTGGACGGAGCGCAGCGCGGCAAGGTCGTAGTTGTTGTTGCGGTCCGTAAGGGCGTATTCAAAGACCCAGCCGACTCCTGTGGCGTCCGGCCCGAGAGCCGGCGTCACGCCGGCAGGGAGCCTGTCCTGCGCCTGGTTCAGGTACTCCAGCACCCGGCTGCGCGCCCAGTACAGGTCCGTACCGTCCGCAAAAACGACATAGACGTAAGAGTCGCCGAACATGGAATAACCGCGCACGGATTTCGCGCCCGGCACGGAAAGCATGGCCGTGCTCAACGGGTAGGTGATGCGGTCTTCCACAAGGCGCGGAGCGTTGCCGGGGTAAGATGTTCTGATAATGACCTGCACGTCGGAAAGGTCCGGCAGGGCGTC
>JAITEY010000105.1 GCA_031281815.1 Desulfovibrio sp.
ACATGCGCGACCTTGTGGCGTCCGGCATCATATCGGCTTCCGGCACCCTCCTGGTCCTGGAAAAAAGAACTTCGGTCACGCTGGAACAGTCGTTCAACACCGGCAGGCAAGCCGTCATCACCAGTACTCCCAGGTTTGACGAGCACGGCAACATCGTCATGGTGGTGACCAATGTGCGGAACATAAGCGACATCTTCAGTCAGCGCCACGAATTGAACGGAGAAAAGGAGCGGATCAGGCAACGGCTTTCCGAGATTGAGGCGATCCGGGAGCAGCTTATCGGCGGCGAAGATATCACGGCCGTTGACGACGCCATGCTGGAAATCCTGCTCCTGGCGCGCAAAGTAGCCCGGCAGGATACTACTGTGCTGCTGCTGGGCGAGACGGGAGTCGGCAAGGGAATGCTGGCCGCTTACCTCCACCGGAACAGCCCCCGCAGGCAGGGCAATCTCATCACGGTCAACTGCAGCGCCATCCCGGACAACCTGGTGGAAAGCGAACTGTTCGGCTATGTCGAAGGCTCGTTCACGGGCGCGAAAAAAGGCGGCAAGCCGGGTCTTGCGGAACTCGCCGATAAAGGCACACTTTTTCTGGATGAAGTGGGAGACTTGCCGATAAACGTGCAGGGTAAGCTCCTGCGCCTTTTGCAGGAGCACGAGGCGCACCCCGTCGGGGCTTCCGCTCCGCGCAAGGTGGATGTGCGCGTCATAGCCGCCACAAACCTGGATATCGGCAAGCTGTCCCGAAACACGGCGTTCCGCAGCGATCTCTACTATCGGCTCAGCGCCTTTCCTCTCCGCATCCCGGCGTTGCGGGAGAGACCGGGCGACATAGTACCCCTGGCGGAAGCGTTTCTGGCGGAATTCAACCGCAAGTACCGTTTGCGGAAAAAGTTTTCTCAATTTGCCGTTATGGCGCTGCAACGCTACAACTGGCCGGGTAACGTGCGCGAACTCCGCAACGTGGTGGAGCGGGCCATTGTACTCAGCACGGGTGATTGCATTCAGCAGCGGGATCTGGCTCTTATGCCGGACAATCCCTTCGACCCGGAGTATAGGCTCCGGCCCGGCCCGAAGAACGCAGTCGACCTTAAAGAGCTTCTCATGCGCGTGGAACGTGAGTATATCCGGCAGGCCTACGCGGTACACGGCAACATTCGCAGGGCCGCCGCCGGCCTGTGTATGGACGCCGCCACCTTTTTGCGGCGCAAAAAGAAATACGACACGGTCTGAGCGCGCACCCGCATAGCGCGTATGCGCTTTTTCAGCGAATGCAGGCAGGCTGCTTCGGGCAGCCGGAGCCTGAAGCAAAAATGAAACTTGTTTTATTTTTGAAGCAAGCTGTTCTACCCCACCTCCGCAGAACTGCCGTTGAGTTCACGCATTTCTGTTTCATTTTTGCAACAAATACCGAAGGGCAAAAGTCGACTTTTGTACATGCTCCCGCCTGAAACAGAACGGATACCGCAACGCGATGCGCCGGCACGAGTGTTGCTCCTCTCCACTGCTTTGAAAACAAGTTTCAAACCATAAAGGAATTTCTGATGAAAAAGTTCAGATTGTTCTCTACGATGCTTCTTTCTCTTGCGGTTTTCTTTTTTGCGGCCGGCGGGGCAGGGCAAGCACGGGCGGCTCAAAAGCCCGAATTTGAGCTTGTCGGCGGGATCAACCTGGATACCGCACACCCGTACTATCTCGGGATGGTGAGATTCGCCGAGCTGATGGAACAGAAGTCCGGCGGCAAAATTACCATGAAGATTTTCCCCAGTGCCCAACTCGGCAATGAACGCGACGTTACGGAAGCCCTGCAACTGGGTTCCGTGGACGTCACCCTGATTTCCGCCGCGCCTCTTTCCAGCTTTACCGACGACTTCCAGATCTTCGATTTCCCTTACATTTTCAGCAACAGGGAACACGCCTACACGGTTCTGGATGGTGAAGTCGGACGCACCATACTGAAGAACCTTGAAGAACACGGGCTTATCGGACTGGAATTGATGGAAAACGGTTTTTATTGGATTTCCAACAACAAGGGCATCGAGCATCCCAAGGACATGGCCGGGATTAAGATCCGCGCCCTTGAGAATCAGATGCAGGTCGATGCGTACAACGCGACCGGCGCCAACGGCATAGCCATGGCTTTCAGCGAAGTCTTCACATCACTGCAGAACGCGACGCTGGATGCGACGGGTCTGACGCCTTCCGTCATAGGCTCCCAAAAAATATACACGGTGCAGAAATTCCTCGCCACCACGGATCACTTCTATGCCGCCGCGCCCCTGCTTATGAGTAAAAGCACCTACGACAGGATGTCTCCCGAACTCCGGAAAGTCGTGCGCGAAGCGGCTGCTGAAGCCCGTGATTATCAGCGTGACCGGTCGAAGAAATTCGACGAGGCGAAAATTAAGGAAATGACGGACTACGGCACCAAAATTATCGAAGTGGACAAGCAGGAATGGATTGATGCGATGGTTCCGCCCACTTACAAGAAGTATGTCGGCCGGGGCAAGCTCATTGACGCGGCTCTCTACGACAAGGTGAAGGCGATGGACCCCATGAAGTAACCGGCGGACCACCGTCAGGTTCAACACGCATTCTTTTCAAGGAATGGGCTACCGGAATGGTATGCCGGCTTTGCCGGGCGTCAAGTGGGAATCTCCCTGAAGGGAGAGGCTTCAGACAATAAAGGGATTTTTGGTGAAAATACTACAGGCCATAGATAAATTTCTTATACATTGTGAGGAATTTTTATCTGCGCTGGCGATGCTTTCAATGTGCCTCGTAGTGTTTGCCGCCATTGTTTGCAGGTATACCTTATCAATATCCTTTGCCTCGGGTGAGGAGATCGCCAGGTACATGATGGTCTGGTGCATCTTTCTGGGCATTATCGGCGCCACTCGAAAGAACGCGCATGTGCGCGTGGAAGCCTTTGTCGATTTTTTGCCCGCGCTGCCGCGGCGGCTGATCATTTTTCTCAGCGAACTCATCACGATAGGGACATTCTGCGCCATGTTCTATTTTGCGATTGAACTTACAGGCAGATCCATGGGGCCGCGCGCGCAACTGACCCCGCTTACCAGAATTCCATACTGGTACCTGTATGTTTCTCTCGCCATAGGGTTCGGCATGTCTGCGCTGCGAGGGGTACAGATTATTGTAAAAGAATTCCTGCGGCATACAACACAGGTTCCCGGGTTGCGAAAATAGGCGCCGGCTGATGGACGCGTTAACTCTTTCCGTATTCGGAGTTTTTTTCGGCCTGGTTATCCTTCGCGTTCCCATTGCGATAGCCTTGACGCTCGGCGCGCTTATCCCTGTTGTGCTTTTTTCGCGTATTCCGCCCTTGGCTATTCTGCAGAAATTTTTCACCGCCATCGACGTTTTCGCATTTATGGCCATACCGCTTTTCATCTTCTGCGGCGGGCTTCTTGAAAAAAGCGGCGTTTCCAAAAGGCTTTGTGAGTTTACGTCTTCTCTTGTGGGTTGGCTCCCCGGCGGCATCGCCATCGTGACCTTTGTCACCTGCATGTTTTTCGGAGCCGTTTCCGGTTCGGCAACCGCGACGGTTCTCGCCATCGGCAGCATCATGGTGCCGATGATGCTCGATCAGGGGTATGATGAAAAATTCGCCCTGGCCAGTATCGCTGTCGGCGGGATTTTGGGGGTTGTCATTCCTCCGAGCATCCCCATGGTGGTGTTCGGCATGACCGCCGGCGTGTCCATATCGGACTTATTCACGGGCGGCATCCTTCCCGGCATCCTGCTGACGCTTGCGTTTTCTCTGTTCGCTTACTTTTACGGCAAGAAGCATGTTCCCACGACAGGTTCCTTTACTCTGAAAAAAGTCTGGGTAACCTTCAAGGGCGCCGTCTGGGGTTTGCTCATGCCGGTCATTATTCTCGGCGGGATCTACGGCGGCATTTTCACACCCACGGAAGCCGCTGCCGTGGCTTCCGTATACGGCATGTTCGTTGGATTTTTTATTTACAGACAACTGAATATCCCCAAACTGTACGAAGTGCTTAAAGAAAGCGTCACCGGCGCCTCCATGGTCATGTTTATCGTGGCCGCCGCCGCCGCATACGGCTATGTGCTTACGCGGCAACAGATTCCCGTCAAGATGGCCGAGGCCGTTATCGCGTTTTCCGATTCCCCGTATGTTTTTCTGCTGATCACGAACCTGCTGCTTCTCATTGTCGGCACTTTTATGGAAACCTGCGCGGCGATCCTGATTCTGACGCCCATGCTGGCGCCGGTTTGCGGGATGCTGGGAGTGGATATGGTCGTTTTCGGGGTGATTATGGTGGTAAACCTTGCCATAGGCATGGTCACGCCGCCGTTGGGATTGAACCTCTTTGTAGCGGCGCGGCTGCGAAAACGCCCGATTGACTATGTGGTCAACCCGCACCTCTGGAAATTGATCGCCATCGCCGTCGGCATCCTGATAATAATCACCTACATGCCGTCGATCATCCCGTCTCTGCCCAGGTCGCCGGGATGATGGAGCATTGCGTTTTTAGAGCGTTTTGCCCTTGAGCTTGGCGCAAAGCGTAATGGCTTCGCCGACAAGCGGCAATCTCAAGCGCAAAATGCTGTAGCTGCCTCCGCCGGGCGCCCGAATTTTTTTCCTTTTTACCCTACAGGAGCTATCTATGGATTGGCAGCAGCACATCGCCCGCAACACCGTCACCCCGGAAAAAGCCGTTCAGTCCGTGAAATCCGGCGATCGCGTGGTGTTCGCCCACGCGGCGGGGGCGCCGGAGTCCCTTGTCAAGGCATTGGTCGCCGCAGGCCCATCTCTGCGCAATGTGGAGATTGTGCATTTGGTGGCGCTCAACGACAGCGCATATTGTAAACCCGAATTCGCGGAAAATTTCCGCTTCAACGGCCTGTACCTGAGCGGCGGCACTCGCGCCGCCGTGGCGGAGGGCCGGGCCGACTTCACTCCCGTCTTTTTCATGGAGATTCCCGGCCTGTTCCGGGACGGGGTCCTTCCTGTGGATGTCGCCCTGGTTACCGTATCCCCGCCTGACGACCAGGGCAGGGTCAGCCTCGGGATTTCCGTGGATTATACCAGGCAGGCCGTCCTCAGCGCCAAACTGACCATCGCCGAAATCAATACCAATATGCCGTATATCGGGGGCGACGCGATTCTGGACGCCGAGGAAGTGGATATCTTCGTCAAGTCCGGGGATCCTCTTCCGGAACTCACGCCGCCCGCCGTCGGCGGGGTGGAGTCCGCTATCGGCCGCAATATCGCGGGACTCATCGCGGACGGAGCCTGTCTGCAATTCGGCATCGGCGCCGTTCCGGATGCCGTGCTGCACTCTCTGGGCGACAAAAAGGACTTGGGCATTCACTCTGAAATGCTTTCCGACGGAGCCATGGCCCTTGTGGAGAAGGGCGTGATTACCTGCAAGCGCAAAACGCTGCATCCGGGCATAATTGTCATCGCCTTCGCCATGGGCAGCAAAAAATTCTATAAATGGCTGGACCACAATCCGATGATCAAGGGCTATCCCGTTGATTACGTCAATGATCCGCGTGTTATCGGGCAGAACGACAACCTTGTTTCCATCAATTCCGCGCTCTCTGTGGATCTTCTGGGGCAGGTGGCCGCGGACAGCATGGGCCCCAGGCAATTCACCGGCGTGGGAGGGCAGGTGGATTTCGTCCGGGGCGCCCGTTTTTCCAAGGGCGGCCGCAGCATTATCGCCATGCCGGCCACGGCGTCCAAGGGCAAAATCTCCCGCGTCTGCGCCGCCCTTGTTCCCGGCCAGGCTGTTACGACCTCGCGGCACGACGTGGACACCATCGTTACGGAACACGGCGTGGCGGAACTGAGAGGCAAGCACAACCTGAACCGGGCGCGGACGCTCCTCGCCGTTGCCGCGCCGGAATTCCGCGAAGGTCTGGCGCGGGAGGCCTTCGAGATTTACGGCTGGCGGTTGTAAGGCCGGCTGGACCGGGTTAAGGTATAATGCCGGTTTCCGAAGCTGATACATGAAGCAAAAATGAAACTTGTTTTATTTTTGAAACAGGCTGTTCCTCCCTGTTCCTGCCGAATTGCCGTTCGGCTCACGAATAACAGCTTCATCTCTGAAACAAGTGCCGAGGGACAAAAGGCGGTTTTTTGAACGCATTCCCGCCTCAAACAGAGCATATGTCACAGCGCGACGCGCCGGCACGCTTGTTGCTGGACATGCGTATCTTGTCCGCACTGTTTTTACCCCACAGGAGGTGCCTATGGATTGGCAGCAGCATATCACCCGCAACACCGTCACCCCGGAAAAAGCCGTTGAATCTGTGAAATCCGGCGACCGCGTGGTATTCGCCCATGCGGCGGGGTCGCCGGAGTCCCTGGTCAAGGCCCTGGTCGCCGCAGGCCCTTCTCTGCGCGATGTGGAGATTGTACACATGGTGGCGCTCAACGACAGTCCTTACTGTAAACCCGAATACCGGGAAAATTTCCGGTTCAACGGCCTCTACCTGAGCGGCGGCACGCGCGCCGCCGTCGCGGAGGGCCGGGCCGACTACACTCCTACCTTTTTCATGCAGATTCCCGACCTGTTCCGGGAAAAGACCCTCCCTGTGGATGTCGCCCTGATTACCGTGTCGCCGCCGGACGACCAAGGCAGGGTCAGCCTCGGGGTTTCCGTGGACTACACCAGGCAGGCCGCCCTCAGCGCCGGGCTGACCATCGCCGAAATCAATCCCAATATGCCGTATATCGGGGGCGGCGCGCTTCTGGACGCCAAGGAGGTGGATATCTTCGTCCGGTCCGAAGAGCCGCTTCTGGAACTCAGCCCGCCCGTCATCGGCGAGGTGGAGTCCACTATCGGCCGCAATATAGTGGGACTCATCGCGGACGGGGCCTGCCTGCAACTCGGCATCGGCGCCATTCCGGATGCCGTGCTGCACTCTCTGGGCGACAAAAAGGACCTGGGCATCCACTCCGAAATGGTTTCCGACGGCGTCATGGCCCTTGTGGATAAGGGCGTGATCAACTGCAAGCGCAAAACCCTGCATCCGGGCAAGATTGTCATCGCCTTTGCCATGGGCAGCAAAAAGTTCTATAAATGGATGGACCACAATCCGATGCTCGAGGGATATCCCGTTGATTACGTCAACGATCCGCGTGTTATCGGGCAGAACGACAACCTTGTTTCCATCAATTCCGCGCTTTCTGTGGACCTTCTGGGGCAGGTGGCCGCGGACAGCATGGGTCCGAAGCAATTCTCCGGCGTGGGCGGGCAGGTGGATTTCGTCCGGGGCGCCCGCTTTTCCAAAGGCGGCCGCAGCATTATCGCCATGCCGGCCACGGCGTCCAAGGGCAAAATCTCCCGCATCTGCGGCGCCTTTGACCTCGGCCAGCCCGTTACGACCTCGCGGCATGACGTGGACACCATCGTTACGGAACACGGCGTGGCGGAACTGAGAGGCAAGCACAACCTGAACCGGGCGCGGGCGCTCATCGCCGTCGCCGCGCCGGAATTTCGCGAAGACCTGACGCGGCAGGCCCTTGAGATTTACGGATGGCGGTTGTGAATCCGGCTGGTCTTTCGCGGCAGGCCCTTGAGATTTACGGCCGGCAATTGTGAATCCGGCTGGTCTTTTGCAGTAGGCCCTCGAGATTTACGGCCGGCAATTGTGAATCCGGCTGGTCTTTCGCAGGAGGCCCTTGAGATTTACGGCCGGCAATGAGAACCATGCCGGCAACATCTTACCGAAGGAGAAGCAGACCATGAAGTTGTATCTTTTTGAAAGCGGTATCCTACGCAGCTACAAGCACTATTTCACTTTTGCCGTGGACGTTGGGAAGGAGTTCAACGTGCCCGTTCCCTTCGTACTCATTGATCACCCCAAGGGCAAGGTGCTTTTCGACACCGGCAACGCTCTCGAGGTGGTGGACCACAAGCAGGAGCACTGGGGAGGGATACTCGCCGCCTATGATCCGGTGATGACCAAGGAACAGTGGTGCGTCAACGCCGTGCGCAGCATCGGCATCAGCCCCGACGACATCCGCTGTGTCATTCTTTCCCATCTGCATCTCGACCATGCCGGCGGCGTGGGACAGTTCCCCAATGCCAAGTATATCGTGCAGCGGGACGAAATCCACTATGCCCTTACCCCCGATTCCTTTATGCTCGGAGCCTATATCCGGAAAGACTTCGACAAGCCGGTGGACTGGTTCTTCCTGCACGGATGGGAAGACGACAAATTCGATCTCTTCGGAGACGGCAGCATCGTCACCTACTTCACCCCCGGTCATACCCCCGGCCATCAGTCCCTGATGGTCAACCTGCCCAAGACCGGAAAATTGTTTTTTGCCGCGGATTCCTGCTATACGGACGAGAATATTGAAAAGAACCTGTTGCCGGGTCTGGCCTGGAACTTCGGCGACTGTGAGCGGACCATGCGGAGAATCCGCCACCTCCGGGATGAGGAAGGCGCCCGCATCGTCGCCGGCCACGATCCCCTGGCCTGGAAACAGTACAAACAAGCTCCTCAATTTTATGAATAACCGACTGCCCAACCGGCAAAACAACAACTTCAATAACAGAGAGGTATCACCATGGCTATGATGACCGGCGACCAATATGTTGAAAGCATACGCAAACTGAAGATGAAAATCTTTCTGTTCGGTGAACAAATCGACAATCCCGTCGACAACCCCATCCTGCGCCCCTCTCTGAACTCGGTCAAGGCGACCTATGATCTGGCGGCGCAGGCGGAATACGAAGACCTGATGACCGTCAAGTCGCATCTCACCGGCAAGCCCGTCAACCGTTTCTGTCACATTCACCACAGCACGGACGACCTTGTCAAAAAGGTCAAAATGCAGCGCCTGTGCGGACAAAAAACAGCTTCATGTTTTCAGCGCTGCGTCGGCATGGACGCCTTTAACTCCCTGTTCAGCACCACCTTTGAATGTGATAAAAAGCACGGCACCAAGTATCACCGGAACTTTCTCGAGTTTTTGAAAGAAGCCCAGGAGAAGGACTGGACCGTGGACGGCGCCATGACCGATCCCAAGGGGGACCGCGGTCTTTCCCCCGGCAAGCAGGCGGATCCGGATCTCTACCTGCACGTCGTGGAACGGCGCAAGGACGGCATCGTCGTGCGCGGGGCCAAGGCGCATCAGACCGGCATCGTGAACTCCCACGAAGTCATCGTCATGCCCACCATCGCCATGACTCCCGAAGACAAGGACTACGCCGTGTCCTTCGCGGTTCCCCTGGATTCGGAAAACCTGTTCATGATTGTCGGACGCCAGTCCTGCGACACCAGGAAGCTGGAAGGCGGCACCCTCGACGTGGGCAACTGTGAATTCGGGGGCATGGAAGCCTTGACCATCTTTGACAATGTGTTTGTACCCAACGACCGGATTTTCCTGAATGGGGAAACCGACTTTTCCGGCATGCTCGTGGAACGTTTCGCCGGCTACCACCGCCAGAGTTACGGCGGCTGCAAAGTCGGCGTGGGCGATGTGCTCATCGGCGCCGCCGCCCTGGCGGCGGATTACAACGGGGCGCACAAGGCCAGCCATGTGAAAGACAAGATCATTGAAATGACCCATCTCAACGAGACGCTGTACTCCAGCGGCATTGCCTGTTCCGCCGAGGGGTTCAAGACGGAATCCGGCAATTACCTCATTGATTTGCTGCTGGCCAACGTCTGTAAGCAGAACGTGACACGTTTCCCCTATGAAATCACTAGGTTGGCAGAAGACATCGCCGGCGGCCTCATGGTCACGGCGCCGTCGGAAAAGGACCTGCGCGACCCGAAACTCGGTCCCTACGTTGATAAATACCTGCGCGGCGTGGCTTCCGTGCCGACGGAGACCAGGCTGAAGATCCTGCGTCTGATCGAAAATCTGACCTTGGGAACCGCGGCCGTGGGCTACCGCACCGAATCCATGCACGGCGCGGGGTCTCCCCAGGCGCAACGCATCATGATTGCCCGCCAGGGGAATGTTGAAATGAAGAAGAAGCTCGCCAAGGCCATCGCCAAGATTGAATAACGGGCGTCGAGGCGTGCGCCCCTCCGCGGCCGGTCCTCTCTCCCCGACCGCGGAGGGGTTGTTGCCGCATGTCCCGCTTCGGCACCAATTCCATGCCCAAAAGAATACGCGTCAAATATTGCGGCGGGTGCAACCCCCGGTATGACCGGACCGCAGTAGCGGCGAAACTGCGTGCTGCGTTTCCCGAGGCCGTTGTCGCAGAGACGGCCGGCGACGAGCCGGACCATTTTGTGGCCGTCGTCTGCGGTTGCCTCGTAGCCTGCGCCCGGCACGGCGAGTTGAACGGACGCGCCGGCAAGGCTATCATGACCTCGGAAAAGGAATACGAACCCCTTGCCGCGGCTGTTCGCGCCTCCCTGGAAAGGGAACGCGAACAGTAAGCGACTCCCCCTTTCTTTCCAAATCTCCCGGCCTGCCCTGCCGGGGCAAGGAGATCGCCATGTCCGCCGCCTATGAAAACCGGCTTATTCTTGTGGAAAAGACAGAGTCCTTTGTCGCCCTGGTTACCCTGAACAATCCCCCCATGAACCTGAACAGCATCGCCGCCCTGCAGGAGCTCGGCGAGGTCTTCCGCAAGCTGGAAAAAGACCCCGACGCGCGCGTCGTCGTCCTGACCGGCGCAGGCGGCAAAGCCTTTAACGCGGGGTCGGATCTCGCCGGTTTCCGGGAAATGGCGGGCAATTTTACCGAAAAGAAATTCAAGATGGAAACGGACGTGATGAATACCGTCGAGTTCATCAGCAAACCCACCATCTGCGCCGTCGAAGGCTATTGTCTGGGCGGCGGTCTGGAACTGGCCTGTTGCTGCGACATCCGCATTGCGTCGGAAACGGCGCAATTCGCCCAGCCGGAAATCAATCTCGGGCTGTACCCGGCGGCGGGAGGTCTCTACCGGTTGCCCAAGATCATCGGCCTTCCGCAGGCGCTGGAGATGATGTAC
>JAITEY010000179.1 GCA_031281815.1 Desulfovibrio sp.
CGGCGTTTTGCGTCTATACTGCCCTGCGTCATTGACGGCGCGCACAATTCAACCCGGAGAACACCGTGGTCGCTATCGGCACACCGCACAGCGCATCCGCAACCAGACTGATGCTCCTCGGCTCCGGAGAACTCGGGCGCGAGGTCGCGATTGAAGCAGTCCGCCTGGGACTGGAGGTCATCGCCGTAGACCGCTACGCCGGCGCGCCGGCCATGCAGGTCGCGCAGCACAGCCGCGTCGTCTCCATGCTCGACGGCCGCGCCCTGCGCGCCCTGATCGAAAAAGAACGGCCCGCGTACATCGTCCCGGAAATCGAGGCCGTCGCCACGGAAACTCTGGAAGAACTGGAACGGGAGGGCTTCAACATAACGCCTTCGGCAAGAGCCGTCCGCCTCACCATGAACCGCGAAGGCATCCGCAGGCTGGCGGCCGAAGAACTCGGCCTGCTCACTTCCCCCTACCGCTTTGCCGGCAATTTCACGGAATTTACGGAAGCCGTCCATGCAGTGGGCATGCCCTGCGTGGTCAAGCCGGTGATGAGTTCCTCCGGCAAAGGGCAAAGCGTGGTGCGCGTCCCCGCCGGCCTGGAGCAGGCGTGGCGCCGCGCGCAGGAAGGCGCGCGCGGCGGCGGAGGACGCGTGATTATCGAGGGATTCATTGACTTTGACTATGAAATTACGCAGTTGACCGTGCGCCACGCCGCCGGCACGACCTTCTGCGAACCCATAGGCCATTACCAGGAAGACGGCGACTACCGCAGTTCCCGGCAACCGCAGCCCATGAGCCCGGAAACGCTCGACGCCGCAAGGGATACAGCGGAACGCGTTACCTCCGCGCTGGGCGGATGCGGCATTTTCGGCGTCGAACTGTTCGTGAAAAAAGGCGCCGGCGGCGCAACGGATACCGTCTATTTCAGCGAAGTTTCTCCCAGGCCGCACGACACCGGTTTTGTGACCTGCATTTCCCAGAACCTTTCGGAATTCGCGCTGCATGTCCGGGCTTTGCTCGGCCTGCCCATCCCGGCCGTACGTTTTTACGGCCCGTCGGCATCGGCCGTCATCCTGCCCGACGGGCACAGCAACAAACCCGTATACCGCAATCTGGACGTCGCCTTGCGCGAACCCGACACTACGCTCATGCTTTTCGGAAAACCGGACATTGCCGGCCGCAGACGCATGGGCGTCGCCCTGGCCCGCGGCGCGACTGTTGAGGAGGCCGTCGCCAAGGCGCAGAAGGCGGCGGACGCCGTACAGGTCGCCATGTAGCTTTGCCGGCCGTTATGCGGACTGTTTCAAGCATTACTTGCCGTAAAGAGAAAATTTTCAAACCACAGAGGAAGTTTTGATGAAAGCTCAACGCAGCCTGCGCATGACGCAGGGACCGGAAAAGGCCCCACACCGCTCGCTCCTTTATGCTCTCGGCCTGACCCGGGAGGAAATCCGCCGTCCCCTGGTCGGCGTGGTCAACAGTTTCAACGAAGTCGTGCCCGGCCATCTGCACCTGCGGACCCTTGCCGACGCGGTCAAGGCGGGCGTGCGCGACGCCGGCGGCACACCCCTTGAATTTCCGGCCATAGCGGTATGCGACGGTCTGGCGATGAACCATGAAGGCATGAAGTTTTCTCTGCCGAGCCGGGAAATCATCGCCGATTCCGTGGAAATCATGGCCACCGCCCATCCTTTCGACGCCCTTGTGCTGATTCCGAACTGCGACAAAACCGTGCCGGGCATGCTCATGGCCATGCTGCGCCTGAACATTCCGGCGGTGCTGGTCAGCGGCGGCCCCATGCTCGCGGGCGCGCCCCTGCCGGGCCGCGGCCGGAGCGACCTGATCAGCGTGTTCGAAGGCGTCGGCCGGGCGCGCGTGGGGGCCGTCACCCTGGACGAACTTGAAGAAACGGCGGAAAACGCCTGCCCCGGCTGCGGCTCATGCGCGGGCATGTACACCGCCAACACCATGAACTGTCTGGCCGAGGCCGTCGGACTGGCCCTGCCGGGCAACGGCACCGTCCCGGCCGTGTCCGCGGACCGCATCCGTCTCGCCAAACGCGCCGGAACCCAGGTCATGGCCCTTCTCGAAAAGAACCTTACGCCCCGCGACATCGTGACGGACAAGTCCGTTGCCAACGCCGCCGCCGTGGATATGGCCCTCGGCGGCTCAACCAACACCGTTCTGCACCTGCCCGCGATTTTCCGCGAGGCCGGGCTGGGGCTTTCCCTGGACATGTTCGACGCCGTCAGCCGCAAGACGCCGAACCTGTGCAAGCTCTCCCCGGCGGGACTCCCGCATATTCAGGATCTGCACGAGGCCGGCGGCATCCCCGCGGTGATGGCCGAACTGTCGGCGGGCGGGCTGCTGCACGGCGACGCCCTGACCGTCACCGGCCTGAGCGTCGCCGAAAACCTGAAAGCCTTGAAAGCCGCCGTCAAAAACCCGGAAGTAATTCGCCCGCTGTCCGACCCGCATTTCCCGGAAGGCGGCATTGCGATACTCAAGGGAACGCTGGCCCCGGAAGGCGCGGTGGTCAAACAGTTCGCCGTGTTGCCCTCCATGATGCGGCGCACGGTTACAGCCAGGGTGTTCGACTCCGAGGAAGACGCGACGGCCGCCGTACTGGGCGGCAGGATCAAGGCCGGCGACTGTGTGGTGGTGCGCTGGGAAGGGCCGCGGGGCGGTCCGGGCATGCGGGAAATGCTCACCCCGACGTCGGCCATAGCCGGCATGGGTCTGGACGGCGATGTGGCCCTTGTCACCGACGGACGCTTTTCCGGCGGCTCGCGCGGGGCGGCTGTGGGACACGTTTCCCCGGAGGCCGCGGACGGCGGCGTGATCGGCGTGGTGCGCGACGGGGACGAAATCCTCATAGACATCCCCGGCCGGCGCCTGGACCTGCTGGTGAGCGACGAGGAAATAAAGGCGCGTTTCAAGACGTACAAAGCCCCGGACAAACCGAACGGCTCTCCCCTGCTCCGCCGCTATGCCCGGCAGGTCGGCTCGGCGTCGACCGGCGCGGTGTTCAGAGACTGACGAGACGATCGTGCCCGCTTTCGGTGAACTGTTCATCCTTGTCCCGCCCGGCGGGCGGCGCAGCCTGCGTCGCCTTGTACCGGGTCAGGATATCCACGGCAACGACGGGGTCATCCCGGCCGCCTTGCTGGCCGAGACGCCTTTCGGCACGGAAGTCGCCACCCTCAAGGGTGTTCCCTGCCGCGTTCTCAAACCGTCCCTGTATGATTTGACGCGCGGTATCAAGCGCCGCACCCAGATTCTGTATCCCAAGGACATCGGCTACATCTGCATGCGCTTGGGCGTCGGCAACGGCAGCCGGGTCATTGAGGCCGGATCGGGATCGGGAAGCATGACCCTGGCCCTTTCCTGGTTCAGCGGCGAGTCGGGGCAGGTCTACAGTTACGAGGCGCGGCGGGAGTTTCTCGAACTCTGCCGGCGCAACCTGGAATGGGCGGGCGTCGGCGGCAACGTCTCCCAGTACGAGCGCGACATAGCCGAAGGCTTTGACCAGACGGATGCCGATGCCCTGTTCCTGGACCTGCGCGAGCCGTGGCTGTACCTGGATCAATCCCTTGCCGCCGTCAAAGGAGGCGGACTTTTCGCTTTTCTGCTCCCCACGGCCGAGCAGGTGTCCATGCTGCTCAAGGGCATGGAAACCAGAGATTTCGACGACGTGGAAGTTGAGGAAGTGCTTGTGCGCCCCTGGAAGGCCGTAGCCGACCGCCTGCGCCCGGCGGACCGCATGACGGCGCATACGGGGTTTCTCATTTTCGCCCGCAGGCAGGAACGCTCGCGCGCCTATGAAGACCTGAAACCGGCCGGCACACGCGAACGCAAACAGCGCCGGGCGCTGGCGGAGCGCCTGCGCGAAGCCGACGGAGCCTACAGCGCCGACTACCCCGATGAAGACAATGAACAGGACCGGGAACGCATCCGGACGTTGCCCTGATCTGCCCGAAGAAAGCAGCGGGAGGCGCGGCACAGCATCCGCGCCCGCATGTGCTTCCGGCGACGCGCACTCCACCATAGCGGCCGTCGCGACGCCGCCGGGCCGCGGCGGCATAGCCGTGCTGCGCATCAGCGGGCCGGACGCGCTCGCCGTGCTCGGCCGGCTTTTCGCTTCCGCGCGGAGCGGGAACGGCGAGTCTTCGCCTGCATGTCGCGGCGCGGGCTTCAGCTTTCAGCCCCGCCGCCTGCATTACGGACGCGCCCTGGACGGTCGGGGCGACATCCTGGACGAGGCGCTGGCCGTGTACATGCCGGGACCGGCCTCGGCAACGGGTGAGGACGTCGGAGAACTGCACTGCCATGCCGGGCCGGGGATCCGTGCCGCCCTGCTGGAAGCGGCGGTCGCGGCCGGCGCCGTTCCCGCCGGGCCGGGGGACTTCACCCGGCGCGCTTTTCTGAACGGCCGCCTGGACCTGACTCAGGCCGAAGCCGTGGCCGAGTTGTGCGACGCCCGCACCGGCGCGGGGGCGCGTCTGGCCGCCGCCAAGCTGGACGGGGCGCTGGGACGGGAAACAGCGCGCTTGCGCGGCGCTCTGGATGACCTGCGCCTGCAATGCGTGCTGGACGCCGATTTTCCCGAGGAAGAAGCGGAACATTTAGGAGAAGCGGCGTTCAGGCAACGGCTTGACGACTGCGCATCTACGTTGTGCCGCCTGCTCTCGGCATACGAACGGGCGCGTTTCTGGCGCGAAGGCGCGTCAGCCGTGCTGGCCGGACGGGTCAACGCGGGGAAATCCAGCCTTCTGAACGCCCTGCTCGGACGAGAGCGGGCCATCGTGTCCGATGCGCCGGGAACAACGCGCGATTATCTGGAAGAATCCCTCAACCTGGGGGGGCTGGAAGTGCGGCTGGCCGACACGGCGGGCCTGCGCACGGGCGGCGGCGCCGTGGAAACGGAAGGCATGCGCAGGGCCGGCGCCCTTGCGGAACAGGCCGATCTCGTCATCTTCGTCAAAGACGTACGCGACGTAGTGAATCCTGCAGCGCCGGATATCCCGGATTTCGCCCGTCCTGAAGATGCGGCCGTTTCAGAAAGCGATTCTCAGGAAGGGGCGCTGTACCCGGAGGAAAGGGACTTTCTGCGCCTGCATCGCGACCGTTGCCGGAGCGGCGGGCTGATCGCTGTCTTGAACAAAATCGACACCCTGCCCTGCCCGGAAGCCGTGCGCGGGGCATTGGAAGATTTTTCCGCCGCTCTGACCGATGTTCTGCGCGAATACTCCCCGGAAACCGGCGGGAGCCGGGAAAAGCTCCCGCACGACGGCGCGGCCGAAACACGGCCGGAAACGGCAGGCGCGCGGACAATTCCGTTCTGCGCGGTCGTTTCCGCCTTGCGCGGGGACGGTCTTGACGCCTTGTCAGAAGCCGTGCGCGCCGCCCTGACGGCGCAGGGACGGATTGATCCGGGAGACACGGTCCCCAATCTGCGCCAATCGGCGCTTATGCGCTCGGCCCTGGAAGAATTGAACACCCTGGAAGAGGAACGTGTTGCCGGGTATCCCCGTGACATGCTCGCTCTGCGCCTTGACCACGCGGCACGGCTGCTGGACGAGGTGAGCGGCGCAAGCGGGAACAAGGAACTGCTGGATCGCATTTTTTCCTCGTTCTGTATCGGAAAATAACAACCCGCCCTTCGGGCGCACCAAATGCGGAGTCCCGGCTTTGACGGCCGGGACTCTTTGCGCCGGGTCATGCAGCTTGCCGGTCACTTGCGCACGTTGGGCCTGTCCGGGCCGGCAACGTCGATCTCTATGTTCAGATCTTTCCTGTTGATGCCCATATCGGAGAGCAGCCTGCCGCCGAGCGTGAGTATACGGTACTGCGCGGCAATGACGTTCAATTGCGCCGTAACAAGCTGTATGGAGTAACTGAACAGTTCGTTTTCAGAATCCAGCACGTCCAGCAGGGAACGCTGGCCGACGTTGAACTGTTCCAGATACATGTTCCTCGTCTTGGTGCTGTAGTCCACGGCATTGGCAAAGTGCCGGCTCTGTTCCTGGGCGGAGAGGAAATCGGTCCAGGTGTTCTGCGTTTCCGTCGCCAGTTGGTCCTTGAGTCCTTCAAGTTCCTGCTTGGCCTGACGGGCGCGTCCGAGGTCGCCTCGCACATTGTAGTAGTCGTAACCGCCGTTGAACAGGTTCCAGCTCGCGCGCAACATGACGGCCATGCCGCCGGAATCGGTCGGCGCATCCTGCACGCGGTAGCTGTAGGTGGGACCGGCCTCAAGGGTAATCGTGGGATGAAAGGCGCTTTTGTCCAGTTCAGCCTGCGAATACGCCGTCTTGATATCCGATTCGGAGGCGCGGACTTTAAGGTTGCCGGTCCGGGTGGCCAGCAGCGCCGCTTCCAGACTCGGGTACGCATCAACGGGCGCGGTGGGCGGGGCCACCTGCCCCGGGTCCCGCCCGGTGAGGCGGGTATAGTTGGCGACGGCCACATCCAGGGCGGCGCGGCTTTCGGTCAGCGACGCCTCGGTACGGGCCAGACGGCTCTGCGTCTGGGTCACGTCGGCCATGGTGGCCGCGCCCGACTTGTGGCGCTCGAACTGCGAGGCCAGTATGGACCTGTGGTTTTTGACGTTGAGTTCCGCCAGCGCGACGATGCGGCGCTGCCGGTAGACTTCGATATGCGCCAGCACGGCGTCGAGACCTATGCCCTCGGCGTTGTCGTACAGGCGGTTTTCCGCCGAATCAAGGCGCGATTTGCCGATGCGCACCCTGTTGAGCGTTGCGAGGCCGTCCCAAATAGTCTGGGAAACCGTAAGGGAAGCTTCGCTGCGGCTGTAATAGTCGCGTGTGGTATTGGCGCTGTTGCCCGCGTGCTCGTTGGCCCGTGAGGTGCTGCCGCTCCACTGGTCGACGCCCCAGCCTGCGCGCGCGTCAACGCGCGGGAACCAGCCGCTGCGGGCGCGCTGCACATCGTGCTCCGCGGCCTGGCGATATTCCTGAAACGATTTCACGTTCGGACTGTACGCCAAGCTGACGGCCACCGTTTCCTTGAGCGTTGTCGCCGGGCCCGCCGGAATAGGGGCAGGCGCGGCCGCCTGACGCCCGGCGGCCGTCCATCCGGCCTCCGGCCGGATAAGCAACGCGGCCAGCACCAGAGCCGGAAACCACAGCGCCCGCCTTTCATATATGTTGACTCTCATAAATTCCTCCGAATCATTCTGCCGCCGCCGACCGGGTTCGTACTGCCCGCAACGACGACACAACCCGGCGATACGCTTCCTTGCGTACCGCCTGATGTCAAGCCGATGTAAAAATTCCGTCACTCTTCGTCAAAGCGGAATTACATAGTTCGATATTTTCTGCGCCTGACACCTCGCTTGTGTTCTCTGTGCGCGTCAGCCTCATTCCAACCACAAAGTCCCAAGCATGTCAAGGGGACCGGGGCAGAAAAATGTAAACTAAGCAGGCATTTTAGCTGATTTTTTTCTATCTATATAAAATATCACGATTTTTTCTAAACAATTTTGATAAAATTTTTATATATTTTCTACTATTTTTTTTCAGGGCTCGGGAATGGACCGGGGCAGGGCTCCGGCCGCCGGGGGCGTAAAAACAGGTGTTACCCGGTATTAGAGGGGATTGATATTGAAAATACCCATACGCGCGGCAGGGATTTGCCTGCAAATCCCTGCCGCGGGCGGACTTGATTCGCCGGCAAGCGGCAAGCTCGAGCGCAAAAGGCTCCGACAGCGCCGCGCAGGCAGACATCGAACCGACCTCTTACTTCTTTTACGGGGCTGTGCCGGACGTTTCAACGTCGCGTGCGCTTTCTTTCTTATGCACCCATTGATTCAGGGACGCATCCAGTTCGAAGAGGTCGATGGGTTTCGAGATGAACCCGTTGAATCCGTTCCGGAGAAACATTTCGCGGCTTCCGGAAACCGCGTTGGCCGTCAGGGCCACAATCGGCACGGTACGCGCGTACTCCGTTCCGATCTCTTCCCGGATGATGCGCGTTGCTTCGACGCCGTCCATCTCCGGCATCATGTGATCCATGAATAGTATGTCGTACTTCTCCGAGTCCGGGGCGTTGTCGGAAACAGCCCTGATAATGTCGACCGCTTCACGGCCGGTGAGGACGCAGTCGATCGTCAGACCGTAGGGCATCATCAGACCTTTCGCCACAGCCAGGTTCGTCATGACGTCGTCCACGACCAGAACCCTGCCCTGCGGCATAAAGGCGCGGACCAGATTGCGATTACCCGTCACCCTGTTTTTTATAAAGCGCAACTTTCGCAGGTTCTCCGCTGTTTCCCGGCCGATAGGGGTCTTGTCAACGATCTTCAGGCGAACCGTCACCATAAAGATGCTGCCTTTCCCGTACCCGCTTTTTACTCTGATGGTGCCGCCCATCATGTCGACAAGGTGCTGCGCGATGGACAACCCCAACCCCGTACCTTCGACATTGTAATCGGGGCGCGACTTCATCCGGCTGTATTCCTTGAAGAGCTTTCCTATTTCTTCTTTTTTGATGCCCACACCCGTATCCGTCACGGTGCAGCGGAGGACGGCTTCATCGCCTTCACTACGGCACTGGACGCGAAGGATAACGCGCCCCTTCTCTGTGTACTTGAAGGCGTTGGAGAGCAAATTGTTCAATATCTGCTTCAGCCGCAATTCGTCGCCGCGAAATCCGACGGGGATATCGTCTTTGATTTTCAGGGTGAAGGAAATGTTTTTGGAACCGATTCTTACGATATTGAGCTGCACGACATCGTTGATGAGGGACGAAATATCGAAATCCTTCACTGTGATTTCGAAATTGCCCGCCTCAATCTTGGAGATATCCAGAATATCATTGACGATGGCCAGCAGGTTCGACCCCGAGATGAGTATTTTTTCGAGGTTGCTCCGTGTATGTTCGGACAGCTTTTCCCGGAGTTCCACTTCGGAGAGTCCGATAATCGCGTTGAGCGGCGTGCGCAGTTCATGGCTCACCCTCGCAAGAAAGGCGCTTTTTGCCTGTGAGGCCGCCAGTGCTTCCGCGTGCGCCTGTATGAGGCTTTGCAGCGTCTCTCTGCGCACGAAGGCGTTCGCCATCAGAAGACTGCCGGATAAGAGAATGTCTTCTTCATCCTGCGTGAATTCGCGCTCATGCAGGCAACTGCCGAAGCTGACAAACCCCCAGAACCGCTCCTCCAGAAAGACGGGGATGGAGGTCATGGACAGGATGCCCGACGGGGCAATGTGCAGACGATCCTTGTTCGACAGGCTGCTGTACAGAATTTTTACGGTTTCTTTGCGGGCGAGCCGGTCTCTCCAGCCCGCCAGGGCTTCAAGCTCGAAGTTCTCCTTCTCGAAATCAATGAACTCAAATTTTTTGCCGACATCGCCGAGCCAGTCGGCAACGACCCTGAACGTATGCCTGCCGTCCGTGTCGTCGTTTTTCCAAATGAAAATGCGATCGACCTCAAAGGACGACGCCATCATCTGCATACATTTTTGCAGGGCCTGCTCAAATGTTTGCTCATCCGCCGCCAGCAGCGACACAACGGCTTTATTGACAATATACATCAACTCGCCCAGGCGCTTTGTCGTCTCGGCCGCGGACCGGGTTACGGCGAGCGATTCCTTCTCGGCGCGGGTCAGCCTTTTGAGGAAGACGACGATAATCAACGTCATCAGCCCGTAAGCCGACGCGAGAAGGATAAAAATGACTTCCGACGAGCGGTTCAGCGTGATTTCAATGTCCGAGAGCAATTCGTTGGCCCAGATGTAGCCTATTACTTTATCTTGCCGGACAACAGGGATCATCGCGTTCATGATGTCCCCGCGAACCATTGTGCCCATCCTGACCATGGGGGTATTGTTTGCCATCACCAGGCGTCCGGGATGTTCCGGCCCGATGGAATCGCCGACGAGGTTTCCGAGTCGGGCGGATGGTCCATAGGCGAG
>JAITEY010000216.1 GCA_031281815.1 Desulfovibrio sp.
TCGATTTTGGGCGGCAGGTCTTTGGCCACTTCCGCCTTGGTGCGGCGCAGGATGAAAGGCCGCACGCGCAGGCGCAGGGACGAGAGCGTTTCGTCGTCGCCGTCCTTGATGGGGCGCACTATGCTGCGCCTGAAGGAGTGTTGCGCGCCGAGGAAGCCGGGCATGAGGAATTCGAACAGCGACCAGAGTTCGAACAGATTGTTTTCAATGGGCGTGCCGGAGAGACAGAGGCGCATCCCGGCCTTGATGCGGCGCACGGCGCGCGCCGTGAGGGTGTTGGGATTTTGTATGTTCTGCGCTTCATCCAGGATGACGGTGTTGAATTCGTATTGCTGCAGTTCTTCAAGGTCGCGGCGGAGCAACGCATAGGTTGTGAGCACCAGCTCGGACTTCTTGATTTTTTTGAACATGCCCTCGCGTTTGGTGCCGTAAATAGTCAGCAATTTCAGGGTCGGGACGAATTTTTCCGCTTCCCTTTCCCAGTTGGGCAACACGGAGGTCGGCACCACGATGAGGTTGGGCGCGGCAGTGCCGTGTTCCACCATGTGCTGGATGAAGGACAGGGTCTGCACGGTCTTGCCCAGGCCCATTTCGTCCGCCAGGATGCCGCCGAAATTATACTCGCGCAGGAAGTTGAGGTAGGCCAGCCCCTGCTTCTGGTAGGCGCGCAGGGTGGCGTTCAGCCCTTTGGGCTGGGGCACGGGAGCTATTTCCTTAAAGGTGTGTATCTTGTCGCGCAGGGCGTCCCAAAAGTCGTCGGTGACGGTGTCGGGCAGTTCCTCAAGCAGGCTGTCCAGAACGGGCGCGCCGAACTGGGGGTACTGTTCCCTGGGCGGCTTGGAAGGGTCCAGCCCGAGAGACTGGAGTTTGTGCGCCACGCGCTCCAGCCATGCCTCCGGCAGGCTGCTGTACGAGCCGTCTTTCAACTGAACGTAGCGTTTGCCCTGCGTCCAGGCTTTCCATATTTTTTCCAGGGGAACATTCTGGCCGTCGTAACTGACGGCGATATCCAGGGAAAACCATTTTTCCTTTTCGTTGCTTTTCACCTCGGCGCTTATGGTCGGCTGGGAAAGGCGCACCTTGTAGCGCGTAAGCGCGGATTCTCCGTAGACGCGGTATTTCTCCACCAGTTTGGGGTACACGTCCAGCAGAAAGGCAACGGCCTCTTCCGGTTCAAGGAACCAGACGCGGGAGTTGCGCGGCTGAAATTTTATTTCCAGCAGCATGTTGGTGAGCGCGGCTTCTTCATCCTGTCGTCTGCGCACCAGATAGGTTTTGCCTTCGTAAGCGTAGCTTCCGGTCTGGTAATCCGGGTTGGGGCCGGGCATGATGAATTCGCCGTGGATGCTTTCGTAGACGTTTTGCACCTGCAGAGTGAGCAGGCTGCCCTCTTCGTCGAGGAAGAGTTTCGGATTGTAGACGGCGGGTACGAAAAAAGGTTCCATGCGCTGCAGGAATTCCTCATGGCCGTACAGGGTGGAACAGGGCAGCCGGCTCCACACTCTGTCCAGAAATTCGGAAATGTCTTCCGGCGGTATGACGAGGGGGGCTCTGGTCAGTTCCTGCACCAGTTTTGTGTTGACGGAAGTATGCACCGGGTAAAAACTGTTCTGTCTGCATACCCAGAGCGGCATCTGCCCGTGGAAGGTGGTGTCCGTGCCTTCAATGGGCATCGGGGGCTTGCCTTTTCCGTGCAGCAGGACGCTGAACGTCAGTCCGGTATGTTCATCGAATTCAGGGCGGAATTTAATCTGCACGGCGCGCTGTTCGATACGGCAGGGAGTGTCGGTATCCTGCCGGAACAGGTAATATTCCTTGCGCACGGCCCAGAGGAAGCCGGTCAACAGTCCGTCGGGTATGGTGACGCGGTGCCCGGAGTAGTCTTCATGTTCCGCGATGAGTTTGGCCGTCTGCGGCAGGTCCGGCGACAGTTCGCAGAGTTCCGGCGAGCTTATGATTTGTTCGAGCGTGATGGGGGTATGCACCGAGGAAAGGCCGGATTTGTTCTGCCTGCCCATAAAGAACGCGGCCTGAAGGCGCCCCGGCTCAGGGTAGAAGCGGATGATCAGGTAGCGGCGTCCGGCCTCGGGTTCGAGTTCCGCGCTGAAAAAGCTGTGGAAGGCTTGGCGCCAGTCGCTGCGCGGTCTGGGGGGCTCGCCGGGGCCGTCGCGGTCCTTGTCGAGGTCGGCAAGCAGGTGCAGGGCGGTTGCGGCAACGTGCCGGCAGGCACCGGAAAAGGAATCCGGGCAGTTACATTCGTAATTGAGGGATTTTTCGTGCAGGGCCAGCGTCAGTTTGGGACTGTACACCTGAAGGTCGTCGCCCTGCACGCTGCCCTCCGCTTCCCAGTAGGGGCCGGTCCTTTTCAGCGTGAATTTCTGCAGTCCCACATCGCCGAGCAGTTCGCGCGCGGCTTCCGTGATGTAATCGGGAACGGCATTATCGACAAAGTCCAGGAGCATTTCCCGAATAACATTTTCGTCCATGCAAACCGCCGGTCGGCACTGGTTTCTGGTTGTCCCGCCGAGGTACTGCGGCGGGAAAACAGCGGGAACCTGTCCATGATTACCTCAAGCGTGAATTATTTACAAGCGATGGATAATCACGGCGCAAAAACGGGCCGAAGCAGTGTCAGGGGAGTCTGTCGGGCAGACGGCGCAGAATTTTCAGAGTCTCCGTATCGGAAAAATCGCATTTGAGGGGAGTCAGGGTCGCCCAGCCTTCTTTCAGGAGGGCCTTGTCCGATTCCGGCAACACGTTTTTGTCCGGAATTTTGCCGTCCAGCCACCAGTACGGTCTGCCGCGCGGGTCTTCGCGCCTGTGGTAGAAGTCGTCCCAGGCGGCCGTTGTCGGGGGACAGGCGGCCAGACCTCTGAATTCCGCGACGGGGCGGTCGGGCATGTTGAGATTGATGACTCGGCGGGGGGGAATTTCATCCCAAGGGATACGCTCCATCACGGCAACAGCGTAGCGGGCGTGGGCGTCGATGTCTGCCGGGCGGAAGTTGTCGTAGGATACGGCCAGGGCGGGCATGCCCTGACAGGCGGCTTCGATTGCCGCCGCCACCGTGCCGGAATAGAAAATGTCGGGGCCGACGTTGGCGCCGGCGTTGATGCCGGCGAGGACGATATCCGGGCTGAATCCGTCGAGAAGTCGGGACATGCCGAGTTTTACGCAGTCGGTGGGTGTGCCGAAGACGCCGTATCCGGCAACATTCTCCTCCTCAATGTATACGGCGCGCAACGGACTCAACATGGTGATGGAACTGCTCACGGCCGATTGTTCGGTCATGGGGGCAACGACACGTACTTCATGCCCTGCCTCCCCGAGAGCCTTGTACAGGGCGCGCAACCCCACAGCGCGTATGCCGTCGTCATTGGTTAGGACTGCTTTCATCCGATTTCCTTATGCAAACGTTCTGTATGCGCGGGCGCCGTCCCGCCGAGAACGGCCTGTTCTCCGCAGGCTGCTGTGCGGGAAGCCGCGCACGGGCATATTGACATTTCCCGAGGCTCTGATACTCAGAACTGACTTCGGGTCATTAGCTCAATTGGTAGAGCAGCTGACTCTTAATCAGTTGGTTCGGGGTTCGATTCCCTGATGGCCCACCAAATTACACTCCACAGAAGTCCCGTAAAGCCTGAAAAG
>JAITEY010000228.1 GCA_031281815.1 Desulfovibrio sp.
ACCCTGCCCCTGTATTGTTCCATGAGTTCCGTGATTTCCACCTCGTATTCCGGTTTGCCTTCGCCGAGGGCGACAACGCCGACGTCCATCCGCATCAGGTCCGGAATAACCGCGTTCAGCAGGTCTATGCCTTTCTGCCCGCGCATACGGCCTATGAAGCCGAGAAGCGGCCGGTCCTTGAGGGCGGGGTCCAGACCCAGTTCGGAAATAAGATGTTCTTTGCACTTTTGCTTCCCGGACAAGTCTTTTACGGAATAGCGGCAAGGCAGGTAAGGGTCGTCTTCGGGGTTCCAGACGGAGTAGTCCGCCCCGTTGAGGATGCCGTAAAGGTGCAGTTCGCGCTGCCGTAGCGTTCCGTCCAGGCCGCAGCCGTAGCGTTCCGTCAGAATTTCACGCGCATAGCTGGGGCTGACCGTTGTCACGGCATCGGCATAGACGATGCCGCCCTTGAGCAAGTTAAAGTCCCCGTAAAATTCCACGCCGTTGATGTTCCAGGCTTCGGCCGGCAATCCGCAGGAAGCGAACAGGCGGGAAGAAAAGCGGCCCTGAAAGGCCACGTTGTGGATGGTGAAGACGGTGCCCGTGTTCGCCCAGAAGTGGCTTGCCGGGCGCAGGAAATGGATATAGGCGGGCAACAGCGCCGTCTGCCAGTCGTGGGCATGCACTATGGAGGGCGGCGTACCGAGGTGCTCCATGAGGGCGACGGCGGCGCGGCAGAAAAAGATGAAGCGTTCCGCGTTGTCGAAATAATCGCCCTTGATCGGGTTGTTGTAATAAAAGCGACGGTCGAAATATTCGTCCCTGTCTATGAAATACAACGGTACGCCCTGGTATTCGGCTTCGTAGACGTCGGCTGTTATCGGCGCCCACGGATAGCCCACCGGCAGACCGGAAACGGCAAGGCGGACGCGGAAGTTGCCGGTGCTGATTCTTCCGTAAAACGGTGAAACGACCGCCGAAGGCAGGCCGGTTCTCTGCATGGCCGCGGGCAAGGCGCCCATGACGTCCCCGAGGCCGCCGCTTTTGGAAAAAGGATACACCTCGGAGGTGACGAAAAAAACCCGCTGTGGCATGGCCGTATCTCCGTACACGCGGGGCGTCGCGCATGAAGGTTACATTCCGCAGTGTGTCGCGTGCCTTTTGCAAAAGTCGTCGAGTATCCGGTCGTGGTCGAAAACGGTACGGGGCAGTGAGGACAAGGGGAAAAAACGCGCCTCGGCCGCATCGTCGCCGCCCCGTATCGCCTCGGGGTTTTCGGCGCGGGCTGTGTATACCGTGCTGACGGTGTGCAGGCGCGGATCGCGGCGGGGGTCGGAATAGACGCCGAGCAGGCCGCACAGGCGCACAGTGAGCCCGGTTTCCTCGAATGCCTCGCGCACGGCCGCGTCTTCCGTCGTTTCACCCGTTTCCACGAACCCGCCGGGCAAGGCCCAGCCCAACGGCTCGAAACGCCGCGCGACCAACACTATCCCTCTGCCCGGACAGGCAATAAGCACGTCAACGGTAGGTACGGGATGCGGCGTATGCCTGAATACGGCGCCGCATTGCGGGCATTGCGCCGAACCTTTCACCCTTTTTCTCCTGTATACGCCGTTCTTCGTCCGCTGCGCCCCCAAAGTCTTGTCGGACGAAAAGGGGGATGTTTTTTCAAAAGATAGCGCATAGTGCGGATAAACTCAAGATTTTCCTGAATTCGGCCCTGAGTCCGGGCAGCGAAAATTTGCGGCGGGTGCGACGACGACGAAACCGGCTTCTTTCAGGCGGGCTTCGGTGACGGCGCCTGCGCGCAGCACATGCAGCGTTCCGTCGGCCGCGAGGTCCACAATCGTCGAGGGCGGGCCGCCCGAAGGGGCAGGACCGGCGCAATAAATCCCGGCCGTTCCCCGCAGCAGTTCCGGGGCCAGTTCTTTCGGGTCCGCTGTTGCGGGCATGAAGCTGATGTTCGCGCTGGTGGCGACAAGCGGCAGCCCGCAGGCCAGACAAAGGTCGCGCGCCGCGGGATGCGCGGGCACGCGCACGGCAACCCGGCCGCTCCCGGCCGTCAGCAGCGGCGGAAGATCCGGCCGGGCATCGAAAAGGACGGCAAGCGGCCCCGGCCAGAAGGCGTCCGCAAGGCGCAGGGCGTGTGGGGAAACATGCGCCGCGGCAAGCCCGAGCTGCCCGCGCCCCCCTATAATCACCGGCAGCGCTTTGTCGGGCGGGCGCTTCTTCAAACTGAAGATCGCGGCTACTGCGCCGGCGTCCGTAATGCCGCAGCCCAGGCCGAAGACGCTTTCCGTGGGGAACAGCACCGCTTTCCCCCGGCGGACGGCATCCGCCGCTTCCGCGAGAGTAAGGCTCCGCCCGCAGTCCATCTCTCGTTACTCCTCCCAGACCGTAAGCACGGCCTTCGCAGGGAAATCACTCCGCAGGCAAACGCCGCAGGCCGATGCCGGTGCGAGCATTTGCGTCCGCGAGGCGAAACGCGTATACTGCATCGCCGCGCGGAGGACAAGAAACCGCGCGGGGAAGCACCGGGAAATGCGCACAACAAAACTCATAGCCGTGGGACGCATCCGGTGCGGTTTTTGGAGTGACGCCTGCGCCCGGTATACTGAACGTCTGCGACGTTTCGGTGTGCGTCTTGAAGAAGCGGCAGTGAAGGACGGCGATGCGGGACTGTCCCCCGCAGAACGCAGGGAGCAGGAAGGTGAACGCATACTCGGCAGAATCCGGCCCGCGGACGTAGTGTTCTGCCTTGACGAAACGGGCGGGGAGAAAACCTCCGCGGAATTTGCGGCGCTCGTGCGCGGCCTGCACGATGCCGGGCGCATCCCCTGTTTTGTCGTCGGCGGCCCGGACGGGCTGGCTCCCCGTGTACCGGCGGCGGCGGAACACGTTCTCTCCCTGGGGCGCATGACCTTACCGCACGAGCTTGCCCGCGTCCTGCTTCTGGAGCAGTTGTACAGGGCCGAGAACATCATCCGGAATACGCCGTACCACCGCTGAACGGCGGGACCGACGGACACGGAAGGTGCGGTTTTTTGTTCCGCATCCGGCTTTCGCCTCTTTACACGGCACGAATACGTCGTATGTAACGGGCAAACATAACGCATTGAACGAGGTACCTATGATACGAAGACATTTTTTCCCCGCAGGCGCCGCCCTGTTGTTGATTATTGCCTTGTTTTCCGCCTCCCCGGCCCCGGCCGCGCCGCCGCCGGCCGACTTCCGCGACCTGGTCAAGGCGGCCATCCCCGCCGTCGTCAACGTCAGTACTGAACGCACGGAAGATGTCCGCTCTCTCGGCAACCCCTTCGACTTCTTCCGGGGACATCCGGATATGGAGCGTTTTTTCGGCCCCTTTGAGGACTTTTACAACCGCGGCGCTCCGTCGCGCCCGCGCACTTCGCACTCCCTCGGCTCGGGCTTCATCATTTCGTCCGACGGCTATATTGTCACCAACAATCACGTCGTCGAGGGCGCCGATGTCATCACCGTGCATCTCGGCGGCAAAAACAAGGAAGACAACAAATACACGGCCGAACTCGTGGGCGCCGACCCGGAAACGGACCTGGCCCTGTTGAAAATCAACGAAAACAATCTGCCCTTTCTCAGCTTCGGCGACTCCGAGGTGCTGGAAGTCGGCGAATGGGTGCTGGCCATGGGCAGCCCCCTCGGCCTGGATCACACGGTCACCGCAGGCATAGTGTCCGCCAAGGGCCGCAATATACAGTCCGGCTCATACGACGATTTCCTGCAGACCGACGCCTCCATCAACCGAGGCAACAGCGGCGGCCCGCTGCTCACCATGAACGGCGAAGTGGTGGGCATCAACACCGCCATCGCCCAGCGCGCCCAGGGCATCGGCTTTGCCATTCCCTCCGGCATGGCCAAGCGTATCATCAGTGATTTGAAAGAACACAAGAAAGTCAGCCGGGGCTGGTTGGGCGTGACCATACAGAACGTGGACGACGCCATGGCCAAAGCATTGGGCATGAAAGACAACAAAGGCGCGCTGGTGAACACCGTACATGCCGGCCAGCCGGCGGCCGAGGCGGGCATCAAGGAAGGCGACGTCATCATTGCCGTCAACAAGGAAAAAATCGAAAACACGGAACAGTTGTTGCGCGCCGTGGCCCTGCTGACGCCGGGCAGTACCGCGCAGATCACCGTATGGCGGGACGCCGCGGAAGTGAACGTCACCCTCACTGTGGCCGAGCGCGGCAGCGGGTTGAGCGCGTCGGGCGAAAAAGGCGACAAAACTGCGCCTTCGGCGGGGAATCCGCTCGGACTGAAAGTGCGTCCGGTGACTCAGGAAGACATGCGGCGTTTCAATCTGAACAGCACCGCAGGCCTGCTCATCGTGTCCGTCGAGGAAAAAGGCCCGGCGGGCAAAGCCGGTCTGCAGGCCGGAGACGTCATCACCGCCGTGAATATGCGCACCGTGCATTCGACGGCGGAGTTCAATACGGAGATAAGCAAGGCGGGAAAGCAGCGCGGCGCGGTCGTGCTGCACATTTCGCGTCAGGGCAAGGTGTTCTTCAAGGCCATAGACTTGAACAAGAATAAATAGTGTTGATGCGCAATCAATCATGTCCGCATGGTTGATTGCGCATCGAAATCCGCCCCGGCGTC
Organism: Desulfovibrio sp.; assembly: GCA_031281815.1. Classification (GTDB taxonomy): domain Bacteria; phylum Desulfobacterota; class Desulfovibrionia; order Desulfovibrionales; family Desulfovibrionaceae; genus Frigididesulfovibrio. The sequence goes on from JAITEY010000228.1 coordinate 4,618, forward strand.
AACGTTTTTTGATCAGTTCTTCGGCCAACTGTTGCGGAACGCGCTCATAGTGGTGGAACTGCATGGTAAAGGTGGCGCGCCCCTGGGTGCGCGAACGCAGGTCCGTGGCGTAGCCGAACATTTCGGCCAAAGGCACAAGGGCGCGTACGCTCTGTGAGCCGGGCCGGCTTTCCATGCTCTGCACCCGGCCGCGCCGGCTGTTCAGGTCGCCCATGACATCGCCCACATAGTCGTCGGGCGTGACCACTTCCACATCCATGACCGGCTCAAGCAGCAACGGTCCCGCCTTGCCCAGGGCTTCCTTGACGGCCATGGACCCGGCTATGTAAAAGGCCTGCTCCGAAGAATCCACGTCGTGGTATGAGCCGAACACCAGATTCACCTTGACGTCTACGGTCGGGAACCCGGCCAGAACACCGCTTTTCAGCGCGTCATGGATGCCCTTGTCCACAGGGGCAATGTATTCCTTGGGAATGACGCCGCCGGTGATGCGGTTGACAAACTCGTAGCCC
>JAITEY010000012.1 GCA_031281815.1 Desulfovibrio sp.
GCCGACGAATTACCCACGGAAACCGTGACCGACACTCGGCCGTCAGGCGGCAGTGCGGCGGGATCAAGGTTCAGCAAAAACTCGCCTCCGCTGCCGGTAACGTACGATTTGGAAGAAACGCCGGCAGACGCGGAGCGCACGGAAACAAGTTCGTCGACAAAAGCGGCGAGCGCGGCGACAAAGCGGGAGGCAAGACCATCGGGCGGACGGGGATTGTGTTGCGCCAGCCAAGCCCCGGCGGTACTCACCGTCACTGTTTGCCCGGCAGCGTATCCTCCCAGCGACTTCAACACCCGGAAACGGAACCCGTTGTCGCCCTCCCGGCCGAGATACTCTATCCGGTAATCCTGTTTGGCCCGGTACTCCAAGATGATACGGTTTTCCCTGTCCACAAACTCATGCCGGGAACCCGACACCGTACGCATCTCGGCTACCTTGGAGTGCTTGATCTGCTCGTCCCACGGCATGTCGAAGCGGTAGGTGAACTTCAAGCCGTACTCTGTTTCCGTTGTTCCGAGTTCCGTAGTCTGTTGTGTCAGAAAGCCCGACATGAGAGGTATAGGCGTGTACTCCACACCGTAGGACAAAATTTTCGGATTCTTTTCGAGCTTTGAAGGTCCGAACATGCCCACATGCTCGCCGAACCATTGCGTAAAGGATCCCGTAAACGCCACGTTGCGGTAGAACGGCAGGTATGCCTTGGCGCGCACATCCCACCCCGCGGCGGGACGTTCCTCGACAAAGCGGCTGTCGAAGTCGTAGGAGCCTTTCCAGCCGGACATCGGGAAATAGGAATTGGAGGCCAGACGCAGCCAGTCGAACTGCACTTCGACGCCTACGCCGCCGCGTCGATGCGCACGGGTGAGGTCGATGTCGTAGAAAGCATTGTAGCCGAGCATCCAGTCCCCGGCGTCCATTTCACTCTTGGCCGCCGGAAACCAGCGCTCACCCAAGCCGAAGTTGCCTATCCAGCGTTCCTGCCCATCCGCGTCCCCCCCGGAAACATCCATGCTGCGCAACCCGCCCTGCACAAAGACCGTGGTGTACTGCCCGTCGTACAACGGGATCAGTACGTCGCCGTCGCCCCGGAGTTTGCCGTCATCGTCAAAGCTGTAGTTCAACCGGGCGCGGGCGTTGCGCACAAGCGAGGAGACAACCGCTTCGCCTGCTGAGTTCAAAACTCCCATACCCCAGGACAACACGCGATCCTGCGCCGCGCGCGATGAATCGAACAAGTCGACCTTCCGCTCATAACTGCGCCGGCCGTCGAACGCCGGGTCATAGCGTCCGGTCAGGGGGTCATAGCCGATGCCGGACAGGGGTATATATCCTTCCAGATAGCTGCTCCCCAGGCCGGATTGCGCATAGGCCGCCGCCCTCCGGCCGTCGTCCGACGGTTCGTTGTAGCCGGCGCCGCCCGCCTTGCGCACCGTGCCGTCCTGATGGAATCCCGCCCCTTCATCCCCACTCGGGGACATGGGGGACGGAACTCCAAAAATCGATGCTCCCAGGTCCATCAGCGAGTAGGCCAGGGGACGGGGGGCGCTGCCGCCGGCGCTTCCCGCCGGCAGGGAAGGAATGAGCGATTTGAGCACTGTCGCGGCATCCCGGCCGCCGTGAGGGGGCGAAGCCGGAGGAACTGCGGAGGCCGCGTTCCCCGGCCCGGAACGCCCCGCGGTCGGTGTTGCTCCCTCGGGAGAAGACGCGGTGATTGCGCGGCGGTCGCCGTCGACCTTTGAGCCGTTTATCGCATGTCCGCCCGATGCGTGCGCCTCGGCGCTTTTTCGGGCTGCTTCGTCGACGGCCGCCTTGCGTTCGGGGCTGTGCAGACGCCGTTGGACAAATCCGGCACCGGCGCCCGCCGCATCGGCCCGCGCGGGCACATAGGACGGCGCGGCATGCCGTCCGCTGTTGGGGAGCGGAGGAAGAGGCGCGTTACTGTAAGCATCGGCCGCAGGCCGGGGAGGCGCGGGCGAAACGGGCGGCGGCAAAACATCACGGCCGGCGGCGGGAGGGAGAGGAAGAGGCGCGTTGGGCGGCAGATCTGCGCCTCGATCGCCGTAGGGGGACGGAAACGGAGGGGGAGGGTTGGCGCGCAAGTACTCGGCCAGCCCCATAGGCTGCGCGGTACCCTCGGCCGCGGGCGCGGCGGGCGGGTATGCGACGGCCGCGCCCGACCGCCCGGGCGCAAAGACCCCCTGCGGGGGCAGGAGCAGGAACAGGATCATGACGTACGCAACCCGCCGTGATGCCCATGCCCGAAATCCGGGGTGTGAATTGCCGCGCGACACGCCCATTGTCCGTCAACTGTTGCTGTAGGGAAAATCTCTTGCCCGCGTTGCGGCCGGAACCGTCCGGCGTTGCCCGGAGCATGTCGGCAGCACATCGTGGGCACAGGAAAGTAAAGCAAATAACGTGCCGCCGGTAACTCGGCAGCACGTTATTACGGCGGGGGAGGTATGTGTGCGGATATACGCAAAAATCAGGCTGAAGTTACTGCTTCCAGTCTGTCTCCCTGTCCATTTGCTGAAGGCGGAAAGTTGCTTTGCCTGTACCATCAGGCCACACGCCGTAAATAAGTCCGTCACATTCTGCAACACCGGTCAAGCTGCACGACAGTTATTTCCTATCAGTTCTGCAACATGTATTTTCAATTAACCATAAACGGCGCGAAGTCAAGCCTTTTTCCGGGTTTCAGGAGGAGATTCCCCGCCGGAGCACAGCGACATTGCAACGGAAGCCGGACGCAGGTCAAGGACAAGCGACGATTGCGCATGAAAAATCCGGGGGCGGCAGGCTTATGCAACTCCCTTCGCCGAATGTCTGTACTGCCCGTTCCGGGGCGCCGCATGCGCCCGCGCAGAAAGGGAAAAAGATTTTCAGAGGCAATTCGGCAAGAGACCGCATGACAAATTGTTCCGGTTAGCGATGGGGTTTGACCTGCTCCCTCAGGAGAACGGCATGCCCCGGCAAGACGCCGGCACGCTGACGCCGGCACGCTTGCGCCGCAACCGATCCCGCATTACCATATCCCCATGTTGAGGAGGTCGCATGGCGCGTCATGATACGGAAATGTTCTGCCGTTTCGCGTACAGCCCGGAGTTGTCGTATGACGCGCTCCTGGCTCTGGATACATCGCTGAAGGTCGAGCTGACGGCCGTACTCGGCGAGAGCGGCGGAGAATTCATCCACTTTGAGGAAACCGGCGATGCCCTGCGCGCGCAGTGCGTCTTTGCCGCATACGACGAGGAGTTGTTTCACGCGTTGTGCGACAGGATTGCGCCGTTGACGGACGGCAGGACGGAGGCGGTCATGCTGTTTGTGGACAAGGACCTGCGCCTGCTGCATGTATACGCCATGCACGACGGGACGTGGCGCGAGTGTTGCGTGGGTCTGCCCGCGCCGGGGCCGCGGTCGGCGGCCGCGGCGGACAAGGAGCCGGCGGCGACGTCCGCGGCAAAAGCCCCTTGAACGCCCCGCCGCCGCCTTTTGCGCCTGCCGAACGGCAAAAGGGACGGCGCAAACCCCACGCCTGCAATCCTGTAAAATTTTGTCAACCTCATTATTTTCCTTGCTTTTTCTCAGCACATCTGCTATATCCTTTGCGCCCGGTTTCTTGGAGTTCACTCGGAGCCGCGTGATTCCGGCTGCAAAAATAACACTATGAAAATTTAATGGTTCAGGACTGGAACTGTCTTTTCACCGCCGCCGAACCCGGCTTCAGCGATGCCGGACCGTTCGCCGCTCACTTGCGCCTGCCGACTTTGGGCGCCCTCCGGCACTTTCTGGACCTTATCCATATCAAGTACTGTCTCGCCAAGCCTTTCTTTGAACTGCCCGACTATTATCCCGTGGTGGAACTGCGTGAACTGCTGCCCAGTTTCGAGGCGGATCCCTGGGAATACACCAAGCTTCCGGCCTTCAGCCTGGTGGCCTTCGACCGCCCTGTACGCAGTTTCATGGAAATATTCCAGTTCGACAGGCTGATTCCCCCGGACGCCAAACTGCGCGCGGACCTCGCCCGGGAAAACATGGATGCGAACCTTTCCGTGCTCCTGTCCCGGCTGCCGCGCACCATGCAGGAAGTCCTGCGCCGGCGTTTCGCAAACACCGACGTGGCCGACCTCGCCGCCTATCCGGCCCTTATGCCGTACCTGGCCTCCATGGACCGCGGCCAGGTCATGGGACTGCACGGCCCGCATCCGCGGGAGATGGGTTTTTACCTCGCCGGCGTGTACGCCTCCTTTCCGTCTGACCTGGATACGGAAGTCAAACGCTACGGCGTGCGCATCGGCAAATTCAGCATGGACGACCCGGATACCTATGAACAAAACCGTAATTTCGTCCTCCAGCACCTTATGGAGCTCTACGGGTTCCCCGTATCGTCGGAACGGCGCACCTCGGCCGCCGTTTTCGCCCGCCGCCTGCACCGCATGGGGGAGCGTTTCCTGATCCGCGTACTCGGCCAGTCCGACCGCACCCTGACGACCATTTACGGCCCCGGCCCGTCCGTGAGTTACCCGCATGTGGATAAAATCGCCCTGGTCAAAGCGGCGGACATCCCGGAAGACGACAACCCGGAAAAACTCCGCGACGAAGGCTGGTTTCTGGACGCGGAAAAACGCGTGCTCATCCTCAAGGTAGTGTACCGGCAACACAAATTCAGCCCGGACAATGTCCGCCAGGAACGCGCCCTGTCCGTACTCAGGCAGGAAATCATCCATCCCCTGACCGGAAAAACCCTGCCCTATGAAGGGCTGATCCGCAGCACGGCCAATGTTCATTTGTTGCTCAACGACATAGTCCAGGGTGAACATACAGGACGCACCGTCTATAAACGCGTTGAAATCGTCGAAGATACCGATACGGAAGAAAAACGCCTGAAATTTCTCTATGCCTGGCTGTCAAAAAATCAGCGCCGCATCATAGGCTACAGTGATGAATTTTTTACCAATATCGAAAAAATACTCAATAATTACCTCCTGCCCGCAGATGATGAACGCTTTTATAAGGTACGCAGCTATCATACAGAAGCGCTGAACCGCTATACATACATACTTCAGGCCCGTAAAGTGCGCATGCTTGAAGACCTGCTGAACCGCAACATCAAGGGTACACGCATCGGCTACGCGCAGATGCTTGCCGAAAGCGCGGATCTCATGCTTTCGCTGAAATTTGAAATAGTCAATTATTTCGATTCATTGGTGTCTGCCGCCATTGCCATAGGCGAATCCATGCTCAATGACCGCTATGTGGTGCGCACCTATATCGCCAAGCCGGAAAGTCGTCTGTCGCAAAAAGGTTTGGAGATCAAGCGCAATTATGGTAAATTGGTCACCCTGATAGACGATTTCAAGTCCATACGCAAACAGCGCATGGCCGGCAACAGACGGCGCGACGGCGATGTTGAAGAAAAACAGGCCGCGTCCTGAGGCGGCGCCGGGTCTTTGCCGGCAACACCGCGTTGAGGGCGCGCCGTGTTCTGCCGGAAAGCCGCAGGATGCGCTGTTCTTTGCCGGCGGCGTCAGGTACGTTGAGGGGGCCTGCTCCCTCGGATTTTCCCCGCAAAGGAGTTGAGGAATGATTTCCCTTTTCACGACACCGCTTACGCCGCGACACATGGAACTCGGCGCCAAATGCGGCCCTTTCGCCGGCTGGAACATGCCCATACAGTATCCTTCGGGCATCGTCGCCGAACACCTCCATACCAGGACCAAGGCGAGCCTTTTCGACATCTGCCACATGGGAGAGTTTATTGTGGACGGCCCCGGAGCGGCGGATTCTCTCTCGCGCGCGGTGACCGTGAACATCGGCACCCTGAAACCCGGACGTTGCCGTTACGGATTTCTCCTCAACGAGCAAGGCGGCATTCTCGACGACCTCATTGTCTATCGCCTGCGTGAAGACCGCTTCATGCTCGTCGTCAACGCCGCCTGCCGGGACTCGGACTTCGCCCGGCTCGGCGAACGGCTCGACCCCTCCCTCACCCTTGAAGACCGCTCGGATATCACGGGCAAACTTGACCTGCAGGGGCCGGAATCCTTTGCCGTCCTGGAACGGGTGCTGCCCGGCCCGTGGCGCAGGCTGCCCTACTTCGGCTTTACGGAAGACGCCTCCTTCGACGATGCCCCGTTGCTCGTCAGCAGGACGGGGTATACAGGAGAGCTGGGCGTCGAACTGTACTGTCCCGCGGAAAAAGTCGAAAAACTCTGGGACCTCCTCCTGGCCGACAAATCCGTGCTTCCCGCCGGGCTGGGCGCCCGCGACACCCTGCGCCTGGAAATCGGTCTGCCCCTCAACGGCCGGGACCTGGATGAAAAGCACAGTCCCGCCGAAGCCGGGTACTCCGCCATGCTTACCTCCCAGGCAAACTTTACAGGCCGCGAAGGCGCGCTCCGCGTCAAAGAAAAACTCACCGCCCTGCGCCTTGACGGGCGCAGAAGCGCCCGGCACGGCGACGCCGTATGCCTGCAGGACAAACAGGTCGGGACCGTCACCAGCGCGTCTTTCGCCCCCTCCGTCGGGTCGGCCGTAGCCCTGGCCTATATCAACGCCGAAGACGCCGGCGCCCCGGACTATGTCATCCGCGCAGCCAGGGCGGATATCCCGGCACGCCGCAGCGAATTGCCCTTCCATACAAAAGGCACCGCCCGCATGACCCTGATGTAGCCGGACAATGCGGGGTGCTGTCCCTGACCCCGGGTCTGAGCAGACGCACGGGCGAACATTGGAGCGGATTGCTGTTGAAAATATCCATCCGCTCCGCAGGGATTTGCCTGCAAATATGTGCCGCGCGTACCGCGAGGCGGACGCGCTTTGCCGTCAAGCGGCAATCTCAGGCGCAACGCACGCTAAGGGATTGTTCATAAATAATATTTACAGATTACTCCCTAACCACAGTGGAATTATCGGGATCCTATCGCATAAATGTTAAGATAATCAATGAACAACTCCTAAGGCGCGCTTCAGGATACCTTCGGCCGTTCGAGCAGGGCGCTTACGGCTGACGCCGCCCGTTGGAAGTCCGCAAGAAGCACAAGGTCCGCCGTTTCGGCCACGGCAGCGCGCGTTTTGTCGTCAAGCGGCAAAGCCTGCAGTTCGGCCAGTACCGCGTCTGTTCCGTCGATATCCCGCGCTTCCAGCGCCTGTCGCAAACGCTCCAGGGGTTCCGCTTCCAAGCCGTCTTCCCGGCCGGCGTCCCCGGAGCGCGCCTGCGCCGAAATTTCTCCGATCCGTTTCGTCAGCGCGGCAAGCTCTTCCCGGAACGCCGGGAGAGTAGCCCGGATCATCGGCACGTCACCCTCGCGACCCGCCTGCTCCAGCAAGGCGGCGAGCCGTGACTGCGCATCCGCCCCGATGTTGGCCAAGGCGCCTTTCAGGGCATGCACCAGCGTGATGAAGGGTTGCAGGGCGACAGCTTCCGGCTCTTTTTCCAGCAGCGCGGAACCGGCTTCAACATCCCGGCGGAACGTATCCAGCAAATGCAGATAGCGGCTTTGCGAACCGCCGATCCGGGCAATCCCGGCGGCGACATCCAGCCCCGACATTTCCGGAAAAAGAGGAACGATATCAGACGGCGGCGCAGCCGCTTCAGGCGCCTTTCCGCTGTCCGCCGGTGTGCGCTGGCGTTTCCGGGCCGGAATCCATTCTTTCAGTACTTCGTCCAGCTTGGGCACATCTATGGGCTTGGAAAGAAAATCGTTGAAACCGTTTTCCAGAAACATTTCCCGCATACCGGACACCGCATTGGCCGTCAGGGCGATGATCGGCAGTTCCGCGAAGCGTCCGCCGAGGGCGCGGATGGCTGCCGTTGCCTCCACGCCGTCCATCTCGGGCATCATGTGGTCCATCAGCACAAGGTCAAAGGAGCGCTCCTGCACAAGGGCAACCGCCTCGCGCCCGTTCAGGCAGGAGGATATGCGCGTCCGGTACGGCGCCAGCAGACCCTCGACCACCAGCAGGTTGCTGGAAAAATCGTCGACAATCAGAACCTCGGCATCCGGAGCGACAAACGTGGCCCGTTGCGTTTCCATGCTTCTCGGCGGAATATCGCCCATATTGCCCATGGGCTTCCAATCGGCGACACGTTGCGTGAGCGTGGCGGTAAAGACGGTACCTTTGCCGTATTCGCTCGTCACC
>JAITEY010000032.1 GCA_031281815.1 Desulfovibrio sp.
CCAGACACAAAACCAGCGTGCGTCCACCTGGGCCCTGCCGGTTCCAATGCCGTGTCTTCACCGGCCAATTCAGCAAGAATCCGTCCGAATGCGTTTCCCCTGTCGGAGAGTAACCCAGGGACGTTTTCAAAAAGAAGGTGAGTTGACGTGTGCGGGCGGCAGGCGTGGTATTCATTATAAATCCTCAATAATTCCAGTGTCATGTTCCCGTGTTCGCCATGAATCCCCGCGCGTTTTCCGGCAACTGAATAGTCGGGGCAAGGCGGTCCGGCTACAATCCAGTCAGCTTCCGGCAATTCCGTTCCACTTAGCTGTGCGGCATCGCCGAAATTTGTTGCTTCTCCACCTCCGATCCACTCGATACGCGCTATGGACCTGTGTAGACTTCGAATCTGTTTTGCCTTTTTGGCGGTACGCGCTTCGGCGGGATCGGGGAGACGCAACGGTTTGCCGCACTTGTAATAGTAATCGAGCAAAGCGCATGGGAACGGCTCAATCTCGGCAAATGCGACCACCTGCCAGTCGAGACCGCGCGCCGCTACCGACAACGCCTCTATGCCTGAAAAAAGTGAAATGGCCCTGACCACTGTGTCCCTCTCGCTAACCGAATATTTTACAATTCCGGCCAGAAAGTTGCCTGGTGCTCCGCGCTCATTATCAGCCCCACAATCCGCTTCTCCGACATCACGAAAATATGCTGGCTTTCAGTGCTGCAAGAGAATGCGGCGTCAGGATAAAGCGCGAACGCAAGGTCTACATCACGCGTAAAACAGGTCACATCAACGCCTTTGCCGAACATGCGGACATAAATCCCTGTCGCTGTAATTGGGAAAACGGCAGGTAAATTGATTGACCAGAACCGCATGATATCCGATAAATCAACTGGACAGCTTTCCGCATCCTTGAGGATTTCATGCCTTTCAAGAGAAGAAAATGCCACTTGGCCGTTGGTGAATAATTCAAGCGGTCCAAGTAGGGCCTTCCGAAACATGCCGAAAGCGGCGAGATTCGGTAGACGCCGCGCGTATTTCGTAAACTTCGGACCATCCGTCTTTGCCTGATCTTGTGCGGAGCAAGCATCACCATTGCCGGGGAATTGAACCGAACAGGCGGTGTCGAATCTTAGGTTCTTCGCAACAACGGAGAGAATGATTGCCGAGTTGCAATACGGACAAAACGCTTTCTCTTCGTGAGTAAAATTGAGATTTTGCTCCGTCATAAATTCCTCGGAATAACGCTGGTAGAGGTCAAAATCCCCATGCGGGGTCGGGCATGCGGTCGCCTTCAATTTTCATTGATCCGTCCGCATAGGGGCAAAAGGTTAATGACCACGGAATCTTCCCGGCCTTTTCGGTCTCGCCTTTTTTCAGTCTGCCGGGCATCCTCGGCTTGGCGCGGGGCGCGTCCTTTGCACGCGCGTGGCTCACCCGCTTTCGTCTGACGGGCTTGGGCCTTATTGCGCTCCGGTCCACGATTTCAGCCTCGGCGGCCTGTGCGGCCGGAATCCCCGCCTCCTTGCATTCAACCGGCTCTGTGGGCGCCGGGGACAGAACCACCCGCAGGCCGGCCTCGCAGGGTGAAAAAGCGGCCACACCGAGTTCGCGTGCCCGCCTTACGTACCTCTCCATGCCGCGCGCGACTTTTCTGACTTCTTTCTGGGATACCCCCGCGGCCTCGCAGGCACGCGGGCTGATGATATCGTGCTTGTAGACGTAATCCTTAAAGGACCGGCCTTTTGCTTCAGCTTCGTCGCCCTTTGACACATCCGTTATTTTTACTTTCGCGGATGCGGCCGGCGCGGCCGGCTGGTCACAGGCGGTGATACCCAAACTTTTGAAACTTTCCCTGAACAGCCGCAGTCCGAGTTGCCGCGCCCGCGTTATGTTGCGCTCGATGCCTCGGGCTACTTTTCTGGCCTCATACGGCGACACGCCCGCCTTTTCGCATTCCTCAACAGCGATTTGATCGTATAAGTAGTCATAAGGCTCTATGCGGACTCGTTTATCATTTCTGTTTTTTCTTCCGTGTTCCGCTTGCGCTTGCGGTGACGATGCTTCCCGATTGTTCCGTTCGACTATTTTGAGTCTGACTTTCAGCGGTTGAGTGTTGAAGTGGGTATGCTCGTCGTAATTCCTCTCGATGATATAGTTTTGCATTAACACCGTAGTAGCTCCCCTTGCGCATCGCGCGATTTAAGCTTTAATGGTGCTGATGCCGTTTCTCCTTATTCAACTCGCGTCCCGTTCCCGCACAGGACGCCGGTTAGAGAGTGCTATGGCGCTTTGGAGTATTCTTCCTTTTGCCGATCCGCTCGCGCCGCTTGTTCCGCCCGCGGTTTCGCTGCGGGCTGCGTCTCGCGGGGCGCGGCGAATGCCTGCCGTACCCTGTCGCTGACGATTTCCTGCGGAGTGACAACGTCGATGCAAAAGCTTTTTTCTCCCGGATTTGACGACTTGCTCAGGACATAAAGGTCCTGTTTCCCGGCCTTCAAATTTTTCGAGATCCACGCCGATGAAGGAAAGAATTGCTCCGATGTCGGCGTATCCAGTGTCGCGGTCTCCGGGTCCAGGCCGTAGAGCGCGCATAGACGGGTTTTCTGCGTGATGATGTCCGCGCCTTTCAGCGCCAGCGGAGCAGCCGCTAAAAACCTGTCGGTCGTGCAGATGAGCAACATCTCGGTTGCACCGACCAGGGCGGCAAGGGCAGTGCCGGGGATATACAATCTGCTGTCGCGCTTGCCGCAGATTGAACTGACAAAAGCTGAATCGTCTCTCATGTAATCTCCTTAAATGGCCGGGCCGAACCAAGCCCGGTAAACGTCTTCGATGCTCCGAAGGAGCTCCTGCTCCGACAGCAGGCCGATGCTGATGTGGGCGCTGAGGATTTCGCCCTCGGCGTTGCCGATCAACCACAGCGACGGCACTACGGACACGCCGTATTCCTCCGCGACCTGTGGGGACTGCGTGATGTCCACCCTAACCAGATTTTTCCAGCCTCTCTTTTCCAGCTTGTCGAGGATGCCGCTCTGTTCCCTGCAGTAGGGGCAGGTCGGCTTGAAAAAATACAGGATGCCCATGTTGTCCGTGATATGCTCCCAAGCCGAGTTTTCGCCGGCCCGCGCGGTCTGAGTGAACAGGACGAGAAGGGCGACGGCGCAGGCGCGCGACATCGCGCTGAACGGACCACGAACGGCTTTTTTGGTGATCAATGCGGTACTCCCTGTCTGTGCGGTTTATTCCGGCTCGGGACCCTTGCCGACCAGCCAAGCGACGGTAGCGGCAACGCCGCGCTCAAACGGCTCTGTGTAGATGTATTGTCCGCGCATCCGCTTTTCGACGCGCTCTTGCTCTTTAATGGAAGGGATTTCTTCCGAATGTACCCGCAGCGGGAACGTCCGGGAAAACCCCAGAACGGCTTCAAGCGCGTCAAGGGCGCCCTGTTCGCATGACTCGCCGTGGTATTTCGTCAGGTAGTAGTTGTCGGCATACCTAACCAGTTCGCCTGATTCTTTAAGGACTGCCGTAGGCCCGATGTTCTCGGGGAATAATACATCGTAAAAACCCAGCAACCATTGAAGAGCAAACGTCGCGCCTTGCTCATACGTGAGAGAGGCGTGTATATTGCCGTTTTTGATATTGTCTTTTAACTCTTCGTATACTTTAAGGACTTCTTGTTCTGTCTGTTCAATACCGTGGTTATCTTCGGAATCAATACTATATCTCACGGACATAACGAATTTTACGCCTTCGCCGTAGTCGCGCTGCGGTTCAAGCGAGACGAAATATATTTTGTCCGAGTTATCTTTTATTTGCGAATTTTGTACTTTTGCATCGGATTCAACAACGTCGCATTCAACATGCTTTGTTACTTCGGATTCACTTTTTATCCGCTTTACACCCAGGAACTTAAAGAGAATATATGTCAATGAGTAAATTATTCCGGCCATGCTGATGGTAAAAAT
>JAITEY010000040.1 GCA_031281815.1 Desulfovibrio sp.
TTCAAGGTATTCGTCGTTCCCGACCCCGCCCTGCCAAGGACTGCCCCCCAGGGACAGCCAGCGGCAATAATCCCGGTGCCATTCCGGGAAAGAACAGCGGGTCAGCCCGTCATCCCAAAGCTTGTACGCTCCGAAAGCATGTACCACTGCGGCGGTCTGCGCCGCAGGATTGCGCGGGTGAGCGTTGAAACGCTCATAAGGAAGCAGGGAGAACAGGTGCGGATCGGTCCTGCGCAACTGTTGCGCCAGCATGTTCAAGACTGCTTGGTCGGGATAACGCAAATAGGGCGCGTCCCGCTCGAGCCGGCGCAGGCACAGGTCGCGCAGTTTCGCCGGCTCAGGCAGGCTGTCCTGAAGAACCAGCACCCCGGAATTGAGGTTGGGCGCTTCACCGTCCAGGCCGACCAAAGGCGTAAGTACGTTGACCGAAGCAGGCAAAGAGCGTCCTGATCCCGTAAAATGCGGATCTTCAAGCGCCATGGACAGCGGGCCGAAGGTTGCAAGGGTGCTGATGTCGTCCTGCACGGCGGTGTCGGCGTCCAGCCAGATTACGGTCTTGTACCGCTCAAGGAGAAGAAATCCTTCAAAACGCGCCAGGCAAAGCAAAGAAAACTGCCTGATGACCTCCGCAGGCAGGTCCGCCCGCGGCGGCGTAAACGGCGTCAGTCGCGCGCCCAAGCTTTCGAGCAAGGCGGCATCGGCCGGCGGCAGCGCTCCGTCGGTGTACAGAACGACATCGGCCTCCAGATGCGGGCTGTGCCTGCGCAGGGACTGCAAGAAACATCCCGCGGCGAAACCCAGGTCGCCCGTAACGCCGATCAGCAGGGCCAGAGGTCTTTTTGGTGTTTCACGCATATTTCGAATCCTCGTTCATACCGGACGGCAAGCGCAACAAGGTATATCCGGCGCGATAGTTACCGTTGAACACTGATGCAGTATGCCGGCAACACTCAATATACCTGACGGATGCGGCGCGCGGCGATCAGGCGGGTTTTCCAGTAATCGCCGGATATGCTGTCCACGCGCACCTTTTTGCCGCTGCTCGGGCTGTGTACAAAGCGATTTTCCCCGACGTAGACGGCAGTATGCAGGCCGCTTTTAATCCTGAATACCAAAATATCCCCCGGCTTCAACTCGGAACGATGCACGGACGAACCCGTCCCGCTCTGCTCCGCCGCCGTGCGCGGCACCTTGACGCCGTTGCGGGCGTAGGCCCAGAAAACAAGCCCCGAGCAATCGAAACCTTTCTCCGGCGTACTGCCTCCAATGCGATACGGCACACCCACCGCGCTCAGGGCAACCTTGCTTACGGCGCGCCCCGATGCCGCCCCTTCCCCGCCGCCGCCCGCACCCCGCAGGGAACAGCCCGCGCTCTGCGCAAGCAACAGGCAGACTGCGCACAACCACAGCCACCGCATCGCGCCGGAAAAGCGCCGCTGCTGAAAACGCGCCTCACCTGAAGAGTTCCGCATGAGAAAACGAGGCACATTCGGAAAACTCCGCCTGTGAACGCGTAACGCGCCGGGAACTCCCCTCGTCTGAAAACGCAGTATATCCGGAAAGGTTCGCATCAGAAAGCCCGCCGCGCCGGAAAAATTTCGCCCCATCATGTCCGCCTCCGCGGCGTTGAGGAAAGAGCGCACCGGCCGTTGCCGGCTGCAGGCACAGCCGCTTGCCGTCAGCAGGCAAGGTCGCTCCGCCCCGAGCATATCCCACGCAATCTTGAAAAAGTCTAAACTATTATCGGCATGACGGGGCTTTCCTTTAGCGGCGCAAAGGGATATAGATGCCCACTTTGCATACAGCGCGGCTGCACTGCAAAAAATGTTGCACAACCCTATCTGCCAAGGCCGACCATGCGCTCTGAAAGCTTCACCCTGCAGGAAAAAACCCTTGGGCGCATACTGGACGAGGCTGTTTCCCGTTTTCCCGACAGAGAGGCCGTAGTCTATTTTGATACCGGGGTACGGCAAACATGGGCGAAATTTTCCCGTGATGTCGATGCGCTGGCCAAAGGACTCACGGCTTTCGGCGTGGGCAGGGGCGCAAAAATAGGCATCTGGGCGCCCAACGTGCCGCACTGGCTGACCCTGATGTTCGCCGCCGCGCGCATGGGGGCCGTGCTGGTCACCGTCAATACCAGCTACGGCAACCGGGAACTGGCATACTTCCTGAAGCAGAGCGACTGCGATACCCTGTTTCTCGCCCGTGCCTACAAGGACCACAGTTTCCTGAACATCCTTGAATCCGTCGTTCCGGAACTGCATGACCGTCCCTCCGATGATCTGCGTTCTGCCGAATTTCCCTTCCTGCGCAGGGTCTTTCTCATGGACGAGGAGGGAGCGGAAGGCATCATGGGGATGGGACGGGTCACGGCGCGGGCCGGGAGCGTTTCCGACGCGGACTATGCGGCGCAGTCGGCTCGGGTCGACCCGCACGACGTAGTGCAGATGCAGTACACCTCCGGCACCACCGGCTTTCCCAAGGGAGTGATGCTGAGCCATGTGAACATTCAAAACAACGGCTGGTGGATAGGGCGGAACATGCGCTTTACGGCCGACGATCGCCTCTGTCTGTGCGTGCCCCTGTTTCACTGCTTCGGCTCCGTACTCGGCGTCATGGCCGCCGTCAACCACTGCACGGGTATGGTCGTCATTGACGCCTTCAATCCCTTGAAGGTTCTGGACGCCATACAAAAAGAGCGCTGCACGGCCGTACACGGAGTGCCCTCCATGTACCTGGCCATGATGGACCACAAGCGTTTCCCCCGTTACGACCTTACATCGCTGCGCACGGGCATCATGGCCGGCTCGGTCTGTCCTCCTCCGCTTATGCGCAGGGC
>JAITEY010000070.1 GCA_031281815.1 Desulfovibrio sp.
CCCATGCCTTTGAGCCGCATGGCTTTGCCCGGTTCAAATTCCGGAGGCAGGGTAATTTCGATAATCTGCGGGTTTTCGGCGAACCCGTGTTGTATTTCCAGCCGCACGCGCGCTCCCGGCACCAGTGAACGCCCCGGCAGCCGCAGCACTTGTTCCTCGTCGATCTGTCTGAGGAACCATCCCTTGACCTTGTCGAGGACTCCCGGCTGCGCCGGATGGGTTGAAGTTCGGCGTGCGCGCGTTGCGCCGCCCGCGGGCGTTGCCCGTGTAAGCGGTGTGCCTTTAACTCCGGGTCCGGCTTCTTTCGCGCCGCCGTTGCCGCCGCTGTTCCCCGCGGACGGTTTTTTTTGTCCGTCGTGCTCAATGCGGCTGTAAATATCTTCATAGACGCGGCGGGCAAAAGGATCGTTGAGGATATCCCGCAGCACGTCTTCCGCGCGCATGCCGCCCGGCCCGTCACGCGGCCCCGCGCCCTGCGTTTTCGCGCTTTCGCCCGCCCGCCGTCCCGCCTGGGCATAGGCGCGCCGCGCCTCTTCCTGCGCCCGTTTTGAAGACGCGCCGGCGTCGCCCGTCCGGGCGGATGCGCTTCCTGCCCTGTCCAAGCGCTTGCTCAGGGTTACATAGGCTTCGTTGACTTCCTGAAAGCGGCGGGAGGCATCAGGGATCTGCGGATTCAAATCCGGATGCAGAAAAAAAGCCATACGGCGATAGGCGCGCTTGATTTCCGCCGCATCGGCGCCCTCTCCGACGCCGAGTACGGCACAGCATTCCTTGAACGTCATGGCTTCTCTTGCGGCATCACGCCTGTGGACCGGGAGCGGCTCCGAGTTTTTCGCGCAGCAACCCGTTGACCACGGCAGGATTGGCTTTCCCGCCCGTGCCGGCCATCACCTTGCCGACAAAAAAGGCCAGGAGCTTGGTCTTTCCGCCCCTGTACCCGGCGACCTCCGCCGGAAATGCGGACAGCACCCCGTCCACGACGGCTTCCAGCGCGCCGCTGTCGGAAAGCTGCACGAGGTTGCGTTCGGCCGCGAAACGCTCCGGCGAACTCCCCGAGGCAAACAGTTCGGGAAAAATTTCGTGCGCAATGCGGACGCTGAGCGCGCCGCCGTCTATCAGGCGCACCAGTTCGGCCAGCAGAGGCGGAGTCATGCGCGCCTCACCCGCCTTGATGCCCGCCGCCGCGCATTCGCGCAGCAGTTCTCCGCGCATCAGCGAAGCCGTGCGGCGCGGGTTGCCGCACAGGGACGCGGCGGCTTCAAAGTAGCCCGCGGTATCCTTGTCGGCCGCCAGCAGTTCCGCATCCTCGTCCGGCAAACCGTAGTCCGCGGCAAAACGCGCCGCGCGCGGTCCGGGCAGTTCCGGCATCGTCCTGCGCCATTCCTCGATACGTTCCGGGTCAATCCGTATCGGGGGCAGGTCGGGGTTGGGGAAATAGCGGTAGTCGTGGGCGTCCTCTTTGCTGCGCATGGCGTGGGTTTCCTGCGTAGCGGCGTCGAACAGGCGCGTTTCCTGCAGCACGACCCCGCCGTCCTCCAGGCAGGCCCGTTGCCGGGCGATTTCATAGTCCACGGCCCGTTGCACATGGCGGAAGGAATTGAGGTTTTTCGTTTCGGAGCGCGTTCCCAAAGTTGTTTCGCCCGCCGGGCGCAGGGAGACATTGACGTCGCAGCGCAGGCTGCCTTCTTCCATGTTCCCGTCGGTGACCTCAATGGCGACCAGCAGCGCATGGATCCGGCGCATGAACTCGGCGGCCTCCTCCGCGCTGCGCATATCCGGTTCGCTGACTATCTCGATAAGCGCCGTCCCCGCCCGGTTGAGGTCCACCAGGGTCGCGCCCCCGACGTGCAGGCATTTGCCGGCGTCGTTTTCCAGGTGGACGCGGGTGATGCCCACGCGCCTGTTCCGGCCTTTGACGCTGATGTCGAGGTACCCTTTTTCACAGACGGGCGGCACGAATTGCGAGGTCTGGAAACCGTCGGGAAGGTCCGGATAAAAATAATTTTTTCGGGAAAAGAGGGAGTAGGTGTTGACTGTGCAGTTCAGGGCCAGACCGGCGCGCGCGGCCAGTTCGACGGCTTTTTCATTCAGACGCGGCAGAGCGCCCGGCATGCCGGAACACACTTCGCAAACCTGTTCGTTGGGCGCGGCGCCGAAGGATACCGGGCAGGAACAAAACAGCTTCGACGCCGTTTTAAGCCGGGCATGAACCTCCAGGCCGATTACCGCCTCGTATGCAGGCATGGACCGCTCCTCAAGCATTTCATCATTGCTTTTGTATGCCTCCGGCGGCCGGGCTCCGCTCTGGACCCGGCAGGGAGGAATGATTCCCCCTGCGCCCCCATATGTGGATACACATATTCAACGTTGACATGCTCCAATTCTTGGTGAGCGTTGTATGGTGTCGGGCGCTTCACGTCAAAATCGCTTGCACGCGCCGCGCTTTCCTTACCAACCGGCATCGTGGGCCAGGAGCAAGCGTTCAAGGTCCGAGGCCGTGACCGGCAGAGGCGCGTCGAATTCAAAGCCGATGAAGACGCCGTCCTGCCACTTCAGCTTGCCGGCGCAGGCCACCACTCTGTTGAGCGGCGGGTCGTTCGCGCTGATACGCACCGCCGCGCCCTCCCGGTAGGGCGCAGACGGTTTGGTCTGCATTTCCGCGCAAAGGCCGAGCGTGGATATTTCCATCACGCGGCAGACGACGGGAGTATTGCCCATGCCGGTGACGGTAAGCATGCATGTTACGGAGGGGACAAAACGTTCTGAACGGCGGCGGTCCGAGCCCATGGATTCCACCAGGTTTTTCAGGTGTTCGGACTGCAGGGTCAGGTCCTCCGTAAACTCCTCGGCATCCGTCATGCTCTGCGACGTCTCCTGCGCCGTTTCGCTGATACGGCGCATGGCTTCAACGTTGTCTGCGCAGATATGCGACTGTTCAGCCGTCGCTTCGGCAATGCCGCTCACTTCGCCCATGGCGCGCTCGGCGATGGCGACGATGCCGGCCAGACTTTCGCCGGACTGCTCCGCCAGATCTTCCGCCGTGTGCGTCAGGCGCACGGTCTGGTCGGTCAGGTCCTTGTTCTGACCGACTTCGGCCTGCAACGCCGAGATGGATTTGTTGACCTCATCCGTTGCGTTCATGGTTTTTTCCGCCAGCTTGCGCACCTCGTCGGCGACGAAGGCGAAACCGCGCCCGGCTTCGCCGGCGCGGGCCGCTTCGATGGCCGCGTTCAGGGCCAGGAGGTTGGTCTGGTCGGCGATATCCTTGATCAGCTCAACAATGCTGTTAATGCCGTCCGCCTGCATGCCCAGCGCCTGCATGCCTTTGGCCGTGCGGTCTGCGTATTCGGCGGTTTTCTTTATGCACTGCACGGTTTCCGTGACGATTTTCCGCCCGTCTTCGGCCTGAACGCGGGTATCCCGCGTATCCTCCGTCGTCCGTTCCGCCCTGGCGGCCAATGTTTCCAGCGTATTGCTCATGGCGGTGATGCCGGCCATTGCCTTGTCGCAGGCATCTTTCTGCAAATGGGCATTATCAGATGTTTTTTCAAGATGTTGCAGCAACCTGCGGAAATCCTGGCTCTGTTTGTCGGAAATTTCATGCGCTTTCTTGACCGAATTCGTGATGCGCTCGTTCAGGGCCATGATGCGTTCCTGCTGTTCGCGGATTTCCGTCTCGTCCGTGAGCATCATGCAAGCCCCGAGCAATTCTCCGTCCATGTCCAGCAAGGGCGCGGCCGTGGCGCGCGTAAATTTTTTCTCGCCTGCGGCGTTGAGCCTGACCGCCGCCATGTTGAACAGAGTCTGCTTCTCGGCAAGAACGCGGTCGAGCGGCGTTTTGCTCTGCTCGTTTCCGTCGAAGAAGGCGCCGGACATCCTGCCGTAGTAATCCTCGGGTTTGCCCGTTCGCCCCCAGAATTCAAGCAGTATCCGGTTCAGGAAAGTCAGGCGTCCGTTGAGATCGACGACGGCAAAGGGGACGGCTATGCCGTGCATGATGCTTTGCGCAAAGCCGAGCCGTTCTTTCAACTGGTGCAGCATATCCGCGAAGGCGGCGGCGAGATGGCCGATTTCGTCCGAACGGTTGACCTGTATGGCGACATTGAACTCGCCGTGCGTGATTTGTTCGGCCTTGGAGGCGAGGTAGCGGATGGGGGTTGCCAGATTGCGGGCGAAACGCAGACCCACGGCGAGCGACAGCAAAACCAGCACCAAGGTGACGGCGCTCAATTTCAGGATGATGGCGGCGTCGGTCTCATGCGCTTCGCTTGCGTCGATGATGCACAGCAAACGCCAGTTGTTGAAGCCCGTGAACACGGTGACGATACGCGGCACCCCGCCCACTTCCCGCGTGTACGAGCCGGGGGCGAGCGTCAGCGCGTCTTCCAGCCCGGGGATTTTCCCGTCCTTGATGTCGGTGAACACGCTGTCCTTGAACTGGTCGGAGGCAATAACCCTGCCCGTGCCTTCCACCAGCGTCACCTGCCCTGTCCGGCCGATGCGCACGGTGCTGATCATCTTTGTCATGGTATCCAGGCTGACATTGATGTAGCTCGCCCCGATAACCCGGCCGGACGCGTCGCGGATTTTGGCCATGGCGGTGCAGACGGGCGTTCCGCCCGTAGCGGCGCGGTACATGTCCCCGTAGGCTTCGTCGCCGGAGGCTGCCAGGGCGCTTGTATACCATCCGCGCGTTCTGGGGTCGTAGCCCGCCGGGCGCGTGGAAGTGGGGGAACCGAGAAAACCGCCGTCCTTCAGACCGATGCCGACGCCGAAATACAAGGGATTGGCGTCCACGACCTGCTTCAGGCGCTGATCCAAGGCTTGGGCGAGGGCAGACATACTTTCGGGTGAAGGCATGGTCGGCTGCCTGGTTTCCACATACACGGGCAACAGGCCCAAAGAGGCGCGCGCTTCGGGAAAGTCGGCAATATAGCGCGCGTTGTACTTGGTCACGGCAAAGAAAATTTCTATATAATTATTTGCCTTTTCCAACTGCGCGCGCGAGGACTCCACATAATTCGTCACCCCGATCTGTCGGGTCTCTATGCCGACAAACACCATCAACACACATGGGCCTGCCAAAGCGAAAAGAGAAAAAAACAACAGTAACTTTGAACGGATGGACATTGCTGCATTACTCCGTTTTGTATGTTGCACATACAGGGCACGCGCCGCCGTTGACCGTATGGGTGCCGGACAGTAACAGTCCCAAATTCCTCCTGATTTTATTTCTCCTCGCCGCGCCCCTGACGCTTCGCCGGGTGCCTGCAAGTGTATGTCGGGTGTATATGGAAACTCTGGTACTCCTTTCCCGCGTAGACGTCTACGAAAAATCCGGGCGCTCGACCGGCGCGGGATTCTTCAAAGATCACCGGTTATCGCCTGATCTCCGACCTCGCCGGCGGGCCAGACTGCCTTGTGTATCTGCAGATTGAACTGCACGTTGTGCAGCCTGTCCCGGATAATGCGCTCGGCAAGCTCGGCCGGCGGCATGTCGTCCGCTTTCGGCGAAAAGGCGACGCGCGGCCCGCCCGGCACGCGCCCGCAACGGAGCGCGATGTCCTTGGCAAAAGCGTAGTCCTCCGCATCGGCGACGACAAATTTGAGGTAGTCCGTCGCCCGGAGGACGGCCGTCATGCGCCCGAGAGGCGCCATGTTGTCCGTTTCGCCCGTCGACGGACACTTGTGGTCCACAACCCAGCATTCCACAAAACGCCCGAGTTCGGCGGGAGGCACAATGGACCCGTTGGTTTCGACGGAAATGCGCATGCCCCGTTCCCCCAGCGCGCGCAACAACTGTTCCGATCCCCTGCCCAGGTACAGCAGAGGCTCGCCGCCCGTGACCGTCACCTTGCGGCCGGCAAAGGCGACAACCCGCGCGATAACGGCGTCGACAGTCATCCACGGGGTATTTTCCGTTACGGAAAGCCCCTGCGGGGTATCGCACCGCCCTCCCCAACAACGCAGATTACAGCCGGCAAGACGGATGAACGTTGAAGGCGTCCCCTGTCCGGCGCTGTTGACTTCGCCGTCGATACTCGGGAAAATGCTTACGAGCGGAAGCCTTGCTTCCCCGCCGGCGGCAATCCCCCGCGCAGCGGCATCACGGTCTGCATGTCCGTCCATGCCCTACCCCTGACGGCTCCATTCGCAATAAGAAGACGGCGATTCCCAAAAACGTATCCGCACAACGTCCGCTTCGGGCCACTCCCGCTCCAGCCGCAACTTGAACCAACGCACCATGTTCTCGGCAGTCGGCGCGACGACAAAAACGCCCTCCTCGTCCTCGACCTGCTCAAAATACCCCGGCGCATCCGCGCCGGTCCTGCCCACAACATCGTTGAGGCACTTGTGGTCGAGTTCTTCGACAAGGGGTCCAACTTTGTCTTTGATTTCCTGAAAGTCGGCGGTTATGCCGGGGTAACGCTCACCCCGTACCCCGGCGACGGTAATTTCCACCTTCGCCGTATGCCCGTGCATGTTCACGCACTTGCCCTTGTACGAAGGCAGGCGGTGAGCATAGGCAAATTCGAAAATTTTTGTCGCGGTGACATGCAGCATAGTGATTTTAAGCCTCCGGCGGCCGTGGCTCCGCCCCGGACCCCGCGAGGGGCGCCGCCCCTCGACCCCGCAAGGGGCATGATGCCCCTTGACCCTCATTTTTGGGGCGCCTGCTTCAAGTCACATCCGTTTTCGCCGTTCCGAAACGGATGAAAGGAGTCGGCCTGAGCAAGGGCAAGGCCGACGGAGAAATTATTTCCCTCGGCCGGGTTCGCGGCGCCGCACCGGCGAGCAACGCGTAACGTGTTTCAGGACTTGCCGCGTTGTTGTCGGAGTAATTCTTCTTCTTTGCCGTCCAGCAGGGTCTGTTTGAGGGTTGCTCCGTCGAAGCGCGTATCGGGGTCGACGCCGAGGCCGCGCAGGTTCGCGGCGAAAAGGTTTGCGCCGGTGAGGTCCGCGCCGTCGAGGCGGCACTTGCGCAAAGCGCCGCCGTAAAGGTCCGTGCCGGAGAGGTCCGTGCCGGTCATGTCGCATTTGATGAAGCGGCAGCCGGTGCCGCGCAGGCCGTCCAGGCGCGCGTGGGAAAGGTCGCATTGGGCGAAAAGGGCGTGTTGCGGATTGGACCGGCAAAACTCCGCGCCGGGCAATCGGGTCAGGCGCAGGGAGGCCTCGCGCAAATCCGCGCCGGTGAAATCCGCCCCGGAAAGGTCCGTTTCCATGTCCGAATAGAATTTGCGCATGTCCGCGCCGGCGAAAGAAAGCCCGGCGGCGGCCGCCCCCTGGAACATACATTCGTTGAGTGCCGCTTCCTGAAAGAGCGCGCCTGCGAGGTCGGTTTTCTGAAACAGGCACTTGAAGGCCCGGCAACGGCGAAAATCCGCCCCTCGCGCCGTCCCTCCGATAAACGCGCAAAGGCGCGGCGTGCTTTGGTCGAAACGCGCCCCGTCCAGCACGGTCTTGTTGAACGAGACGAGGGAGATGTCCGCCCGCTCAAAGACGGCCCGCGCCGCATCACAGTCGTTGAAGGTGAGAAGTTCCATCCGGGCGGCGGTGAAATCGGCATCGCGCAACACGGCCTTATGCAGCACGGTCTGCTTGAAGACGGCGCCGCGGAAGCTCACTCCGCTGAAATCCGCCTCGTCGGCCACGGCAAAGGTGAAATCCGCCCCGTCCATGCGGCAGCCGCGGAATACCGCTTTGCCGCACAGGGCGTGGTCAAGGCATACGCCGGAAAAATCCAGACCCGAGAGATCCAGCCCTTGCAGATTTTTACCTTTCAGACTCCGGCCCGCCGCCAGCATGGCTTCCACTTCTTCGCGGGTGGGCTTTTTCAGGGCGTCGGGATCCATGCCTGCTTCGGCGAAGGAAGAGCGTATCGTTTCGGGCAGTTTGTCCAGATGGGTCAATTTTTCACGCGCGCCGGCCGTTTTCTCATCCGCCGAGGCAAAGGATTCAAGCAGTCTTTCACGGATTTCGGGTGGGGTGGAGGCGAGAAGGGAGCTTTTCATGCCGGCCGGCCTCTCCTCGACCAGGCGGAGGGCTTCCGCTGCGGACGGAGGGGCGGGCGGCGCGAAGGAGATCTCCGCCGGCTTAAAGGCGGCGGTCGTTCGGCTTTCCAGCCTGCTCACCAATTCCTCCGGCATGCCGGCCTCGCGGAAACCGACACCCGGCGTCAGAGCGCCTGTATAGTGGGCCGCGATCTCCTGTATCAGCTTGGCGATGCCGCCTTGTATTTCTTCTTTACCGGGCAGGGGCAGGTTCAGGGTAAAGGGTTTCGGCGGGCCGTCGCCGGACGGCAGGGGAAAGTCGAAATCGTGGACTTCGGCCTGCTCCGGCGGGAGGGCGTCCAGCAGCAGACGGCGCAGCCTGTGTCCCCGCGCCGCAAGGGTCAGGACATGCGGGCATTTTTCCGGCAGATACAGGGGGATGGCCGCCGGATGGGCGGCGCGCCAGAGGGCGAAGCGCTTTTGCCCGATCTCCCCGGGCGGCAGGATAACCACCAGGGGTAACCCGCCTTGTTCCGCCGGAACTTCGGGCGACAGGGGCGGCAGATCCTTCATCTTGTCCAGTTCCGCCGGAGTGGCCGCGACCGCGATATGGCAGAAATCGCCCGCCTCCTGCTCCGCGAAGAAAGCCGAGAGGTCTTCCGGGGCGACGCATACGGCCCCGCCCGGACGGGCCGCAGGCAGGAAGAGCGGGGCGGGGTCGGATCCCGGCGCGAGAACGATGTCCGCGTTTCCGGCGCCTAGGCCGAGCAGCACGGTCTGCCCTCGGTCGCCGACCGGAGCGACGGGATAAACGCGTAGGGCGGTCAGCATCCTGCCGGCAAAGCGCGGCACATAGAAGCCCGCCGGAAGAACAAAGGCCGGGCCGGGCTCCAGACCCCAGGCCTCGGGCGACTCTTCAGACGCATACGGGCTGTAGCCCGGCAGCATCGCGTCCAGCGTTTCCCGCTCGAAGCCCAGAGCCGCCAGTCCGGACCACAGGGCGTCGTCGCGGCGCAGGGTGCGGCGGGCGGCATCAAGCAAGGCGCAACCCCTGTCGTGCCAGGGGTTGACAGGCTCCGGCAGGCGGGGTTGCCCGTCCGGGGCAAGATTGTCCAGCAAGGCCGTAAAATTTCGGATTTTTGCCCGCTCGGCCTCCGCTGCGGCGGGGGGCATACCGCCGGCCTCGGCTTGCTTCAACGTACTCAGGAGGTCGCCGGGGTCCTGTTTGATGCCGGCCGACATTTTTTCCATCGCTTCGCTGAGTTGCCGCAGGGCGAGTTCCAGAGTTTTTTCCTGCTCGTCCAGGCCGGCCCGCATGCGGGGAAATATCCCCATCAGGCGGTCGAAGCTCATGAGGTGGCTGAACTGCTCCCGCTGGGCCGGCACCTGTTTTTCCAGCTTGTCCAGCGTGGCCCGGCCTGCGGCGATAGTCTGTCCGGTCGAGTGGACCATATCCCCCAAGCTGTCGGGCATGGCCGGGCTTCGGCCCAGCGCGTCATTTTTGAGTTTGGCGAAAAACTTGGGCAGATCTCGTGCCCTCTTCACCAGTTTGGTCGTTTTGGCCTGTGCAGCGGCAAAGGGAGCGAGGTCGATGTTCACAGCCGGCCGGATGCGTTTTTTCTGCTCTTCCAGCCAGTATTCCGGGGAGTGCGGCTCCTCCTGCGGATTTTCCGTCACGACAAAGACGCGCAGGATGTCGTCCATCTCGTCGTCTTCAACCGGCAGCAATCCACGGCGCAACGTAAACGCGCCCATGAGATCGGGCAGCAGCCAGACCGTATCCGCATGCAGCAGCACTTCCCGAAAAACACCCGGCTCGCTCAGGTCCTTGGCGTAGGGCAGGGGGACTTTTCCGTCGTCCTGCTCTCCCCGCGTTCCGATCTTGCGTGGCGGGGCGAAGGGGGCGAAGTTTGCGGTCGTGGTCACGAAGACCCGGATGCGGGCGCCGGGCAGACGGGAACTGATGCGGGGATGCTCATGGGACATGCCGATGATTTCAACGGCCTCGTCGCCCCGAAAAAAGGGCGGGGCGTCCGGAGCGTCTTGTCTTGAGAGCCGCTGGGCCGGCTGGGCACTGTAAAAGAATTCCGGGTTCACATCGTCGGGCAGGGCGGGCCAGCGCGTCGCCGACCATGCTTTGTCGTAGGTACCGGAAAGGGCGCGGCGCGAGGGATTGGCCGGATCCACGGCAAAGGGGCAAGCGGGATCGGGCCTGTCGTCCTCGGACAGAAGGAAACGATCCGGGTCTTCAAGATTGGGGACGAGGACGGACGGCTTATTGTCCTCAGCCAGACCCCGGCCCTGGGGGTTGGCCGGAAAGTCCGGCCCGCCGAAGGCGCGGGCCCAAGTCAGGGGCATGGAAATAAAGGGAACGGGGTCGGAAAGCCCGCCGCCGGGCAAGCGCTCCCTGTCGCCGAAAACTGCCAGTCGCCGCTGCACCGGCCCCACGCGGAAGGAAACTTCCAGAGCGGGCACGGGCTTTTTGCCGGGCGCGCGGCAGAAGCCCGCCACCAGCACTTCACCCCCCGGCTTGGGTAACCCCTCGTCCAAAACCGGGGCTTGACCCAAGGCCGCGAAGACCTCCGGCGCTTCCTTCCAGAAGTCCTGCTCCGTGCGGACGCGGCCGCTCCCGCCCTCCGGGTCGAGGCCGATGTACCGGCCCACGCCGACCATGAGAAAGCGTTTCTCACGCAGGGAAAAAGGGCGCAGGGTCACGCAGTGATCTTTGTCTTTGTAGACTTTCATGGTGGGTCAGACGAAAGTGGTCAGACGAAAGTGGTCATCGTATTGATCTGGGTCGACATGTTCTCGACACGCGTGGCTATCCCCGCGGTAATCACAGACTCGCTGGCAACGCGGGTTTCTTGAGCTACCAGCTGCGTCATAGTGCCTGCGGTGATAACGGCTTGGCCGACGGCTCGAATGCTGTCTGCAATGGTCTCCATGTTTTGCGCCGAGCAGCGGGTTTCCAGCGCGGTTACTTTGTCCGAAACCGCGCCGAGCTTAGCGGCATCGCCGACGACTTTGGTCAGCGCGCCGACGGTACGCGTCATTGTGGCCGCGACTTTGGCGAGGAGAGTGGCGCCGACCTCGATCTTCGAGGACGCGTACAGGGATACGTCAAGCGCTGCCTTCATCGTCACGTCGATCCCCACTTTTGCCGTAGTGTCCGCTCCCGCCACCCATGTCTGGCGCGCGCCCAGGAAGCCGCTGCTCACTTCCCCCATCACCAGGGAGTGCTTCGGCCCATACGTCATGTATGTTGCCTTGTCGCTGGACGTCTGCTTGTAGCTTCCCGATGCGGTGAGTACCATGTCGCCTTCGGTGTTGATGTAGATGCCCGGCTCTTTCCCTTGGGCATCCAGTATTGCATTGTCTACCGACACCTTGCGCGGATCATCGCCGCCTGTTTCGCCTCCGGACATTTCGTCTCCCCTTATCAGAGCAGTTATCGCCTCAAATAGTCGCTTAATGTTGCGCCTCAACGATCTTCAACCAGTTCTTGCCGTCGGACGAAAGCAACTGTATGACCCGTTTGCTTCCGTCATCCTTAAAGGTCA